>JAKSBG010000290.1 GCA_022361255.1 Verrucomicrobiales bacterium | reverse complement strand
TCCTGGCAGGAAAACTTTTTCAGCGCTTCGCGCGCCTCGCCCATTTTGTGGAGATCGTATTTGATCATGTCCGCACAGGCGAAACTGATCTCTGCAGCAGGCTCATCGGTTCCAAGCTGGTTTACGGTCTGCACGTCGAGGCTTTTGTAAACCTTGCCCTGACGAAGAATAGGAATGTGTGGTGCGCTCATAGAAAAATTTGCGAACAGTTACGTCCTGAGACGAATTTTGCGTCACCTTCCTTTCCATGCAATGGCAGGTTTTGCGAAGGATCCGGCGTGTTCACGGTGGAGAAGTTTTGGGTAGATTTCAGAAAAAAGTGGTGAGTTGGTTTCAGCGTAGATACCGGCCGATCAGTGCCCCGATTACTTCGTCGCAAACCGCGTGAGCATCGCCCTGATTCGTGGCTGCGATACCGGCGAATTTCTTCTCTGGAGAAAACCAGATCGTGCAGTAGAACATCGTGTTCGAACCGGTGTGAGTAAAAACCTGACCTCCCCACCCTCTCTCCGTCACGATCCAACCTTTGGCATAGCCATGGTCTGCGTTCATCGGATGGTGAAGAACATCGTAGCTCGACTGCTTCTTCAATACAGGACCGAGCTCCCGCAAAGTGTGCATGCGCACGTATTTCGCGAGATCAGGAAGCGAACAGTGCACCGTTCCCGCCGGACCGATCGCAGCGGGATTGTCACTTCCTTTTCCTCGCGGAATGGGTTTACTGTCTTTGGAATGCCCCCACGGCTGTGGATTCACGCGGTCATTGTTGGGGGCACCGAATCCGGCGGATGACATACCGAGCGGATCGAAAACTTTCTCCTTCAAGAGCGTGCCCCATGATTTCTTCATCAGGATTTCCATCATGTGCCCGGCAACGGCAAATCCGGTGTTGGAGTATTCGTGCCCCTCGCCCGGAGGATAAACCGGATCGAGCTGCAGCATTGCTTTTGCAAACGCCGCCCGCTGCACCTGGCCTTTTCCGCTGGCTTTCCAGGCATCGCTCCATATGTCACGCGGGACATCTTTCGGAAAACCGCCCCGGTTTGAAAGCAGTTGCCGCAGGGTCACATTCTCATATGCTTCGTGCATGCGGTAGCGCGGCAATGCTTCTTTGACCGTGAGATCCCACGAGAGTTTCCCCTCCTCAATCAGCACCGCGGCAAGTGTTGCCGTCATCGACTTGGTGCAGGAGCCGATATGGAATTTGTCGTCTACGGTTACGGGATCGCTCTCTCCCTTCACGCGAACGCCGACTGCGCCTGAACCTTTCACTTCGCCGTCAACAATCGCCATCGTAGCCAGCGACGGCACGGACGACTTTTTGAGAATGGGCTGAAGAAGTTCAGAGAGGTCCTCCGGCTTTTCTGAATTCTGTGCAGAAGCAAATGTTGCTACGCAAAGAAACAGAACGCCGGAAAAAACTTTCATACCGGGAACAGCCCGGTGGCGGCTCGCCGCCACAGTGGATCACAGACCTAGTAAACCCCTTCGATAACCTTCTTTGTCAGGGCCCCGAAAGGTCTTACATCACCCACGCCGTCCCATGGGTATCTTTCGTGTGGATGACGGCGGATCGCTTCGTCGCGCTCAAGGAAACGGGGCATGAAAAACTCCTTCGTCAGGGTAGTCAGTTCGACGCGACCGTATTCACCGTAGTCTTTCGTGATCTCGGTTTTTTCCGGATCGACGATTCGCAGCACGGCACGTGGCTGTGGTGCGTAGTAGGTCACGCTGTAGCCGTTATCGGGAAGTTCCTCAGGAAGAGAAACCGCCAGCCCCATCAGGGTGTTTCCGTATGTCGGAACAAAGAGCGCCTTGTTTTCCAGAACTTCCTCCTGGAGAAAACGTACGTATTCCGGAGTCATCGATGTTCCGCCGCAGAAGCAGCCTTTGATCCCGTGATCCGGAATCGAAATGCGCTCTCCAATCGAAGCGAGCAACTTCGGTGTCGTGAAGATGCAGGAAATGTCACGATGCTTGATGATTTCAACGGCCTGCGCCATCACGTGCGCCTGGTAACGCTCAACCTGGTCGAGTTCCTTGCGGCCGATCAGGCGTTTCACCCAGCGGGGATCGAGATCGACGTGGTAGCAGCTACCTCCGCGGTGATTCGCGAGATGCTCGACGGCGAGGCGGAGACGACGCGGACCGGTCGGTCCAACCATGATCCAGTTGCCGCCTTTGGGGAAGTACTCATCGCTGAGTTGATCGGAAAACTGCTCATAGTCGTGTTTGTAGTCATCCCAACCAACCCGCTGCTTCGGCAGACCGGTCGTTCCGCCTGTTTCAAAAACATTGAACGGACGGCCCTTGAAGGCATTCGGGACAAAACGCTCGTTCTTTTCATCGCGAAGCCACTCATCCTGGAAATGGGGGAACTTTACGATGTCTTCGTAAGACTTCACTTCTTCACGCGGATCCCAACCGGCTTCGGCTTTCCAGTCGAGCCAGAAAGGGCAGCCGGTTTCATCGGAAAAGTGCCACGCCATCATGTCGCGGACGCGTTCGTCGAGTTGTGCTTTTGCTTCGTCAGAGGTCATGAGAGAAGTAGGAAAGTAGTAGAGAAGTGAAGAAGTAGAGACTGTTTCTACGGGAAGAATTTTTTGATCGTTTCGTCGGACGGTTTCTTTGTGAAGAGAGAAACTGCGATCATGCTTACGAGTCCGAGCACAAAGCAGATCGCAACAGGCATAATTCCGTCATCCGAACGGTGTTCACTGGAGAAAACGGTGTATTCGCCACCCCACCCTGCTTTCGCAAAGAAATAGAACCAGCTCACGGCAACAGCGATCACACAAGCGTAGGCGCCCGCCTTGGTCGCCCCCTTCCAATACAGGGCGGTGAATACGAGGGACGTCAGCGCGGCAAAGCCGGAGAAACTCCAGACCGCAAGGTCGAATACGTTCTGAACATTTTTCAGGACCAGCGAAAGAATGTAGGTCAGGAGAACGATCGCGATCACGAAACCACGGGCGATCAAAACGATCTGCTTGTCGGTGTATTTGTCCTTCGGTTTGTTGTGGAGAACAATGTCATTGGTAAAGATCGTTCCGAGACAGAGGAACTGAGAGTCGAGTGACGACATGATCGCCGCAAGGATTCCGGCCGTCACCATTCCGGCGATGAGCGGATTGTGAATCAGGAATTTCACGACCACACTGAGCACTTTGCCGACTCCGGCATCGTCCGCGCTCCCCATAATTTTCACGACCGGAGCAGGCCAGGTATCGGCCGGCGGCGTGTTAAACACACCCGTCGCCCAAAGCCCGATGAGCACACAGGGAACCCACACCACCATGATACAGAGCGGATGGGCGATCACCGTAAGACGGAAGCTTTTCGCACTCTTCGCAGTGAGCCAGTGCTGGAACAGGTGCGGGAACATTCCCACCGAAAGCGGGATGAACATATAGGTCAAAAACTGAATCGGGGGAATCCCGATCTCCCGAACCGATGGATCCGGTTTCGTCGCGACATCGAGCGTGTCGGGGGTCCGGACGAGATGACCGGGATAAATCTGTTCGGAGGCAGCAGCAACACCGCCAAGAGCTTTCGAGATGAGGTAGAAAGCCAACACACCCATCGCCATGAAAACGAGCGTCTGGAAGGTATTCGCCCACGCAGCCGCCCGGGAGCCTCCGGCAAAGATGTAGGCGAGAACCACTCCACAGATCACAAGACCAATCAACCAGGGAGGAAGAGAACCGTCGAGCGGACCGGTTTGAGGGAATAACTCGGGGAACATTCCGGCAGTGGCCGGCCCCATCACGCGGTAGGACCCGATCACTCCGATGAGGAGGTAGGGAATCACGAGAAGGACGAGGCAGGGAAAAAGCAGATAGCCCAGTCCGTTTGATTCGAAGCGGTTCCGGAAAAACTGAATCTGCGTCACGTAGCCGTGGCGCTTCGCGATCGACCAGACCTTAATCCCGATCAGGAAAAAACAGGCCGCGTGGATCAATCCTGACGAAGAAGCCATGAGCCCATACGTTCCGACCCCTTTCTGAAAGGCTTTCCCGGTTGAGCCGACAAGAGCAAAGGCCGTCATCGTCGTCCCGAAAACCGACATCAGAAGCATGAAGGGCCCGATCGAGTGGCTCGCGACGAAATAGTCTTTTGAAGTTCCCTTGAACAAACGTCCCGAAAACAGAGCAAGCCCGAGCAGCAGCCCGAGGTAAATTACGATGACGATGAGCGGAACTTTCGATACCGCTTCAGCAGCTTCCGCCGCAGCAAGAATGGGGGTCATAGTCACAAAGAGGGTTAGGTGATTCACCCGGGAGGGTTAGGTCAGTGAGATAACAGGGTTAGGTGGTTGACCTAACAGGGGGTGGTTGGTTGAAACGGCGACCCGGAGACCGCCACTACCGGTGCAAGGTGATGTAGCGGCGATCCAGAGATCACCGTAATACAATCAATCGGCACCATCAGCCCACTCTTCCAAACGAGTGGGCCAGGCGAATTTCACAACGCAGGCCCAGAAGATCGCGGCAGCAATCGAATAGGAAGCGTGATAGGCGAGTCCGACAGGAATGAACCCGAATACGAGGTCGCCCTTATCCCAGTTCCACGTGTCCTGGTGCAGAACCGCGAGGGCGATAAAGACGATGGCAATGATTGCGGTTTTCATACGCGTCGGATGTTCAATGAATCGGACCGCTCTTTACTGTTGGACCGCAGCCACTTTGTCTCCGCCCATTTCGTAAGCGTAGAGATGGGTTTGAGTCATGACGTAGAGAGTGCCGTTGGCAACGATCGGAGTTGCGTAGATCGGAGCCGGGTAGCCCACCGTGTTGATCTCCTCATATTCTTTCCCAGCCTTGAGAATGACAAGCTCGCCGTCCTCGTTTCCGAGAAGAACTTTTCCGTCCACAACCAGGGTCGATCCCCAGATGTGGGAAAGCGTGTCGTGCTCCCAGTATTTCTCACCGGTCTCAGCATCAAGGCAGAAGAGGCGTCCGCTGTAGTCGGAAATGTAGACAAATCCATCGACGATAGAAGGAGTCGAAATCGTGCGTCCAATTTCCTTGAACTGCCACACGACGGCATCTTCACCGTTTCCTTTGCTCGGATCGATGCAGGTGACAGCACCGACGCCTTCCCCGTGCTCGGGGTCCTGACCAATGCAGGAGTAGACTTTGCCTTCGTAAACGACCGGTGAGGAAATGATCTCGGACGGACCGGGATAGGTCGCGTATTTGATCGGTTCACCGTTTTCATCAACGCGGTATTCCTGCGGGCAGCAGTCGACTTTCCAGAGTTCTTTAAAAACGATGAATCCTTCGTCGTCCTCTTCAAATTCCGTTGCGTGGAAGCCGTAGGTGAATCCGTCACCGGCTCCGAAGATAACCGTAGGGGTTCCATTCAGGTCCTCTGCGTAGCCCGGCGATGACCAGTTACAGTGCATAATGCGCTCACCGATTCCACTGGCTTCCTCGGCAACGAGCTCGCCGGTTTCCTTATCGAGAGCGATCAGGCACGGGCTGTTCGGTGCGGGAATATTGATGTGCGACCAGTCCACTCCGTTCGAAGTGCTGGCGAAAACGTATTTGTCGGAAATCACAACCGAGCTGGAAGTCACATTGTGAGGAAACACCCCGAGCTCGGAGCGCATGTCGTATCCCCAGACGATGTCTGCGGTTTTTTCCATGTCGAGTTCAGCCGGCTCCGCTTCGTTGAGTTTTTCGAGACCGCCGTTGGCATATTTGGCTTCATCCTGGAAAGGACCGTCATTGCCGTCACTCATGCCGTAAACGTCGAGACAAATGATCTCACCGCGGTTGGTCACGACATAGCCGTATTTTCCGTCAACAATGACAGAGGAACAAATGCCGAGAAATTCCCAGTCGGAAACCTTACCCGCAGCAAGTTTCGGAACGGAAAATTGCCAGAGAAACTCACCGGTCTTCTCGTCGAAGCACATGATGATTCCCTTGTCGCCGGTGACCGAGTCGAGGCGGGGCTCTTCGTTGTTCGTACCAATGAAAACGCGACCGTCTTTTACCGTCGCCGTTCCATATGCCTGCGATCCCATTTCCGCGACCCACTTGAGGTGCTTGGCACCTTCTGCCTCCCCTGCGTCATTGAACTCACCGGAAGTAAAATCTGTCGGGAGCCCTGTCGCGGGAGACATCATGTTGTTGGACGCGTCGCGTCCCCATTGTGGCCATTCGCCACCGCCGGGCGCTGCTTCGGGAGCAGGTGACGGAGCTGCTTTCTCTTCGGCTTTGGCTTCGTCAGCCTTGCCGCTATCTGCAGGGGCTTCCGCCCCGGGTTCGGAACATGCTGCAAACGCTATCGCAATGATCGCGAGGCAGAGGAGATGTAGTATCGATTTGATCATGACTTTGGTGAGGTAAAATAGGGAGGATAGAAGACCGCCTTACTCGTTTGGCGTAACGGAAATGTTGTCTACAAATACGGTTTTCTGACTTTGCGGGGCAAATCCGAAGATACCCGGAGAACCTTTTTTGTGAACATTTTTGTGTTCGACTTCAATCGTCCAGGCTTCCGGCTCACCGGTGCCTTTTTCCCAGGCTTTGGCGCGGACAACTCCGGATCCGTCCTCGTTCGTATCGACACGGGTTTTGAGCGTGTACCAAGTGTTTGCAGAGATTTTGAATGGAACCGATTCTTTGACCCGCTCGTGGTTTGAGCTGACTTCAAGAATGTTCGCGTTTCCGACGAGGGAAATGATGTAACGCTGGTTGATGAGACCTACAACGGACTTAATACGGCGATTGCCGTCGGTCATGACATCAGCCTGCGCCGTGTAGTTCTTCATATCGGGGTGACCGATGAATGAAAGCGAGCGCTGGAAGAGAACGCGGTCGAGCGTCTTGGTCAGAACCTTGTTGCCCTCGTGTTCGACGACCTCCCACTTGAGGCGGGCGCCAATCCATGGAAGCGGTGGAAAATCAAAGGCGCGGCCCGATACGGAACCACCCGGTTTTTCCGCAATGGCGAAGCTCTCGAAGTCCTCGTTGTAGGGGAGATTGGCAATGACCCGCCCGCGGAGAAGTCCGGAGAGATCACCGGAGGTCGCTTTCCAAGCCCCGGCAGAAAGTTTCGCATCTTCCTTTGAGGAAATCGTGTTCCCGTCGAAAGAGGCGTCCATCTCTGCTTTCACCTTCGCCGTCGGGGGAATGAAAGTGGCCCAGTCAGCGCTTTCAGCCGTTCCCACCGGAACACCGTTTGCATCGAGTGTTTTCAAGCTCACGGTTGCGGATTCACCGGAGCGGAGAAGCACATCGCTGGGAACCGGTAAAACTTTAGCCGCATCACCGGCTTCGGGCATGACCACTTCCGGCGCGGCAGCGTATTCGATGCCACTGTTTTTGATTTCGAAAGCGTAGAGCTTCTCAGTCGTGTGGACATAAACCCGGCCGTTCGCAACGGATGCCGTTCCGATGCAGTTTCCATCGAGCTCGATCTTGTGCTTGATGACCGGCTTGTCACCCGTCACGTCAATCACGTAAAAGTCACCGGGAAAGGTGGGAATGAGAATGTGACCGTCGACATAAGTCGGGGACGCGTGAAGCTGTGAGTTCGCAAGCTTTTCCTCCCAGAGAATTTTTCCGGTTTCGGCATCCACGCAGAACAGAGAGCCGGTTTTCACCATCTGGTAAATTTTCCCGTCGTGAAGAACCGGGGAGCTGGTGAACATTTCAAGCGTTTCACGCCAAACTTCGATCCCGTCGCCAGTGATGCGGGGGGCCCCCTTCATATCCGGATCGATCTCACCACCGGTATTATCGAGGTCCGCCGGGATGTTGATCCGGAAAAGACGTCCCATCTCGGTCGTGTCGAGGTTCTCTTTCCCGTGAATGTTGATTACGGAGTCCTTGTAAACAACCGGAGAGCTGTTGATCCCGCCTTTGGAAACCTGCCAGCGCCAGAGCGGAGTCCCGTCGAGCACGTTGACACAGACAATGTTGCCGCAACCGGTCGCCGCGTAAAAGACACGCTTGCCGTCGCGGGTTTCGAGATACGGGGTGCTCATCGACGTATCTTTGAGGAAAGGAGGTCCGACACCCGGAGTCGAGGACCAGAGAAGCTCTCCGGTGTTTTTGTCGAATCCGAAGAAGCGGTCCCGAGCCGGCCCGTCAGCACCCCAGTAACTGGTGACACCGCGAATGATGGCGATATCGCCGTCAATGATCGGGCACCCGGCACGACCGTTCGGGAATGTGAGGCGTCCGAAACGCTCCATCATGGAAACTTGCCAGACAATCTCTCCGTCTTTGGAGAGACAGGTGACGAGCCCATAGGTGGTCGCAACGATAATATTCTCCGTCGCGGGATCAACCGCAACACAACCAATGGAGTAACGATTGTAAATGGTGTCGGAAAGAAAGTCATGCGTCGCAAACTCCCAGATAACGTCTCCCGTTTTCTCATCCCGTGCCTGAACCACTTCTTCCAGATCAGGTCCGGTTCCGCGGTAGCCCCAGGAATAAATTCGACCGTTGAAAACGGTTGCCGTCCCCTGCCCCGAGATTTCGTCGGTCCAGATCGGCTCGGTGTTGAATTCCATGTCGGAATAGCTTTCGAGACTGACCCCGGTCTGAAGCGGACCGCGCCATGAAAGCCAGTTTCCTTTGTGAACGTCTGCTCCCTGAACAAAGACGGAAGCACCTAAAACAGTGATCGCGAGGGCGAATCGATGAATGCAATTCATAAAAAGTTCGGAATGGATTGGATACCGGATCGACCATCGTAGAGGATGCTTATTTCTCTAGCAAAAGGAATTTCTGTCGAAATTGCGCCTATTAATACAGCTAATGGAAATTGTCGGTCAGGAGGGCATAGCGGTAAAATCCCTGTATCGTTACCGGTTCTCACATTAGGAACTCTAATCAAAATGGAGGCGTGAGCCGGACAAAATGCTTTCCCATCCTATCTGCAGGTACGGGTGGATAAAAAGTCGTCACAAATCCCGATCGCCTCGCCAATGAAAGAAAAGTGATGCACCTTGTACGTATCAGTGATTCATCCGACAGCCTCGCCGAAGACGGGCCCGCACTCGATCCGAAGCGGGACGAAGACTTCGCGGAGCTCGTACGCCTGCATCACAGGGAATTGCTCGTTTATGCACGGGCCCTCTGCCGCGACCACTCCACCGCAAGCGACATTGTTCAGGATGCCTTCGTCGTAGCTTACGAAAAGGTGCACACCTTCGACGTGACTCGCGACTTCGCGACCTGGATGCGCGGGATCGTGCGGAACAAATACCGGGAATGGCTGCGGAAAAACAAGCGCTACGAACTTTCCGACGAAAACCTTGCCCAAATCGATGCCGATATCGCCGCGTGGCAACAAAAGCGCGCCGAATCAGGAAGTTCGCTCTTCGACGCATTGAAACAGTGTCTCGATCGGCTTCCCGAAAATCTGAGCGAAGCCGTACATGCCTCCTATTACGAAGGACGCACCAGCGACGAGGCCGCCGAAGTTCTCGGCATTGCCCCTGCAGCCGTCCGGAAAAGACTCCAGCGCGCACGGGATATGCTGAAGCAGTGTCTCAATCACAAACTCCAAATTTCCGAAACTGAATCATGAAAGACGATTCCACCACAGAACCGGAAATCCCGGCAGACAATCTGTTTATCGACGCGGCTCTGGCAGAGCAGGCAAGAATTGACGGTGGCGGAGACGACACCGCACTCGTTCGCTCCATCCTGCTGGAGACCGTGGAGCGTCCTTCCGCCGGTGAGATCGCGCACCCCTCCCCCGCAATCGACCGCCGGTCGTGGCTCCTCACTGTGGTGTCCGTCGCTGCTGTTGTCGCTCTACTTATCGCAGTATTGTCGAACCTTTCGGTGCGGGATTCCCGTCAGGAGGAAGAGGTGATCTTTCTCGTGCAGTATGTGGAAGAGGGAACCCCCGACCGGTCTCTTCCCCCTGCGAAGTCAGCAGCCAAATCAATCAGCCCGCTGGAAGATACCGTCGGTATTGGAACCCCCGGCTTCCTCGAGAGCCCGGCCCTCGCAGCCATTGATCCCGACTGGGAACTGACCACCTTTTTCGGACAGTCCATTCAAGACTTTGCCCCGCGAACGATGCGTCGCGCCTCGTTCCGAATTGAAGCTGACCACGCTATCGATGAAGATGAAGAGAAAATCTACAAGGGAAATGTCATCGTCCATTACGAGGGATTTCGTGTAGAGGCGGATCAGTTGCGCGTCGCAAAGGCATCCCACTCCGGGGTATCCAGTGAGGCCAATTCTGTTACCGGTTCCAATGTCATCCTCCGACAGGACCATCCGGAACGTCTCGTGAAGGCGGAGAAAATTGAGTTTCTCCCACTCAGCGGATCCCTGGTTCTTTCGCGAGTGAAAGAGTTCTCCGGTGAAAGTGAAGAGAAAATCGACGTTGGCGAAAAAGCCCGGATTGTTCTCACTTCAAATTCCATTTCGCTGCAGGAATAGCGCGAAAATTGATCCCATACGCTATTCCGTAGTGAAATAAATCAGGAAAGCCCGTGACAGTTTTTCAGATCCCGCTATGCTATCTCTCTTGAAACTCTCCCACCGG
>JAKSBG010000238.1 GCA_022361255.1 Verrucomicrobiales bacterium | reverse complement strand
GTCCGCGAAGCGCTCGACGGCGCGACCGTCGCGCGGCTCAAGTCCGGCGATCCCGCCGTCTTCGGCCGTCTCGACGAAGAGACCGAGGCCCTGCGGGAGGCCGGTGTGCCCTTCGACGTGACCCCCGGGGTGACGGCGGCGTCGTCGGCCGCGGCGAGCTTCGGCGTGTCGCTGACCCGGCGGGGCCGGAACGGCGCCTTCCGGCTGCTCACCGGCCATGACGTCTCGGGCTTCGCGGAGCAGGACTGGCGCACGCTGGCGCGCAGCGGGTCGCAGGCCGCGGTCTACATGGGCCTGCGCGCGGCGCGGTTCCTCTCCGGGCGCCTGTTGATGCATGGCGCCGATCCGCAGACGCCCGTCGCCATCGCCGAGAACGCCTCGCGACCGGAGGAAAAGCTGTTCCGCACGACCCTGGCGGCGCTGCCGGACGCGCTCGCCGAGCAGAAGGCCGAAGGTCCGTCGGTCCTTCTGATCGGCATCGACGCGCCGGAAGCGGTCGATGACGAGCGACGGAGCGCCCGATGTCCGGCCGGCGCGGCGATCGAGACCGGCCCCCGTTCCTTTCACGACACTCCTTCCCACAGCCTGGAGGCGGCGCAATGAGCCGACCCGCAGAGACAGTTCTTCTGCTGACCGCCAACGACCTGCTCGATGGCGAGATCGTCTACTGGGCCGAAGACGGGGGCGGGGACGGACGCTGGACGCGCCGCCTCGATGAGGCGCTGCGCTTCGACGACAAGGCGGAAGCCGACGCGCGCCTCGCGGACGCCGTCGCGGATGAGAGCCGGGTCGTCAGTCCGGAACTGGCGGCGCTGGACCCGGCGCTCGGCCCCCAGGCCGACGCCGATCCGTCCGCCCCGAAACTCGCCCGGCTCCGCGACGTGATCCGCGTCGAAGGGCCGACGACCCATCCCGAACTCGGCCGGTCGACCGGCCGCTGACCCTTTACCCGGCGCGCCGCCAGAGCGGCGCCGCCAACACGGCGCACCGACATATTCCGCGCCAGGGAGTTCGACCATGTATCGCTATGACGAGTTCGATCTCGCCTTCGTCACCGACCGCGTCAAGCGGTTCCGGTCCCAGGTCGCGCGGCGTCTCGACGGCGCGCTGAGCGAGGACGAGTTCAAGCCGCTGCGCCTGCAGAACGGGCTCTACCTGCAGCTCCACGCCTACATGCTGCGCGTCGCCGTGCCCTATGGCACGCTCGACAGCCGGCAGATGCGCCGCCTCGCCGACATCGCCGAGCGCTATGACCGTGGCTACGGGC
>JAKSBG010000150.1 GCA_022361255.1 Verrucomicrobiales bacterium | reverse complement strand
GCGCTTTTTACCGGGGAATCGGGGAAAAGATGGCGCAAACGGATCCGGAGGCTCTCCTCGAGACCATCGGTGGAGGAAAAGGGCTCTGGTGGCAGGATCAGTGGAAGGCCGAAACGCAGGCTCTGCGCAATGTCGCGAAGTATGATCTTGATGCGGCGGTGGCGTATTTCACGGAGACTTTTCCGGGCAAGCAGATCGGCAGGACGGCATACGATTTCTCCCTTCGGATCGCGCGGGAACAATCCGTAGACAATGCATGGAGTTTTGTGGAGCAGCTGGAGAATCCGGGTGCCCGCGGTCGAGCGGTCGAGGCTCTTTCGCGTGTCTGGATGGATACCAATACGCAGGATGCAGCGACCTTCATCGACGGGCTCAATGATCCGGGCGTTCGCTCCTACGCGATCCGGGGAATGCTTTCATCAATTCACCAGACGAATCCGGTCGAGTCGATTGCCTGGACGATGGCGATGGACGACGAAAAACTGCGGCAGGAGGCAGTCGGCTTTCTATCGAAGCGATGGAGAGGAACGGAAAACGCCGCTCATCTGGAGAATTTGTTGGAACAAAACGGGCTGACGGACGCAGAGAAAGAGGTGATTCAATCGGCGCTTGGACGCTAACCTCACAATTGTAACCACGGAATACGCGGAACATACGGAAGCTGGGCGATCACAAGCTGACCTGAAACATCTCTGGGCCTCTGCGTGCGACCTACTCCACCGCCTCGACACAACACTCACGTGCGACCTCCGCGATGATATCGACGGCACGGTCGATCTCCTCTTCGGTGGTGAAGATGGAAAGACTGAGGCGCAAACTGCTGTAGGCGCGTTCATCGCTGAACCCCATCGCTTTCTGCACGTGACTCGGTCCGGCTTTCCCTGTCATGCAGGCACTGCCGGCAGAGCACTGGATTCCGGCAGCATCGAGTTTGGGCAGCATCTCTGCGGCGACGCAGCCTTCAAAGGAAAGGTGGGCGACGTTGGGGGCGGTGTAACAGGGCGGTGCCGAACCCGGTTGAGTGTTGCACCTGACCCTGTCCAGCCTTTGACTCAACCCTGTTTGCAATCGATCACGGAGGGCTGCCACGCAGTCGAGCCCGCCGTTTTCCATCTCTGATTTCATGATGGCAGCCGCTTCGCCGAGACCAATGATGTAGGGAACATTTTCGGTCCCACTGCGGTGCCCGGACTCCTGCCCGCCACCCCGGATCATGGGTTCAAAAGGCGACTCTTTCCGTATAAAAAGAGCACCTACTCCCTTCGGCGCGTGAAACTTGTGTCCGCTGATAGAAAGAAAATCGACGGGAACTTCATCGACTCGAACGGGAACTTTTCCGACAGCCTGAATGGCGTCGGTGTGGAAATGCCATCCGGCAGCTTTTGTGATTTCAACCGCCTCCGCAACGGGCTGGACGACACCGGTTTCGTTATTTGCCCACATGATGGAGGCAAATCCGGGGCGATCATCGACAACCGCATCGGCAAAATGATCGAGACGGAGCCGGCAATCAGAATCGACCCCGACGCGCTCTACATCAAAACCCACGGCCGCCATCGCTTCGGTCGGTCGAAGGACGGCGCTGTGCTCGATTTCACTGACGACGACGCGAGACTTTTTTCTCCCGATCACCCGTGCGAGAGACTTGATGACCATGTTATTCGACTCGGTCCCGCATCCGGTGAAGACGATTTCGTTCGGATGCGCTCCGATGAGGTCAGCGACCTGCTCACGGGCCCGCTCGACAGATGCTTTCACTTTTTGCCCGGCGCGGTATCCGCTGGACGGGTTGTGCCACTGGTCAGTCAGATAAGGCATCATCGCCTCGACGACTCGGGGATGAATTTGAGAAGTGGCGTTGGAATCGAGGTAGATGGATGGTTCGGTCATGAGTTACTGATCACTGGTCTGCTCTTTCAAATCACATGCCGACCACGTCCTCCACCGCTTTTTCCAAGGTTTCCTTTTCGTGATCCGGCAAATCGACTTTTTTATCCGGAACTCCGAAATGCCCGCTTCCCCCGACGGTGTAGCGCCGGTCGTAGTGCTGCTCTAACAGGCCCACAACCAGCTTCTGCCACTCTTTCTCCCGCGCCAGTTCTTTCCACTGCTGAATCGTGTCGGCGGAGTGAAATCCTTTGAGCCGGTCGAGCGTGGTCTCGATTCTTTCCCCGTCACCGATCCAGTCGCCGTAGTCCAGGATGATTTGACGGGCGCGTTCCTCGCGAGGTGCTGCTATTTCGATCACGGGCGCGGCTTTCATTTTTTGCCAGAGTGAATTGGGGAGGTTCAGCCTACCAATTTTTGCGCTCTCGGCTTCGACATAGACGGGGCGCTCCGGATCAAAACGAACGAGGCGCTCGTAGATGAGCGATTCGAACTGCTTTTGCTGTGGCTGCGGATTTTCCGGGTCCCCACCAAAAACGGATCCCTTATGTTTCGCCATTCCCTCAAGATCAAGCACCTGATGTCCGGCCGCCTCCAATGCCTGGAGCAGGTGCGTCTTTCCGGAACCGGTATAGCCGTTGAGCACAAACAGCTCCATCGCAGGAAAGCGCTCACGAAACGTCCGGATCACCTCTGTCCGGTAGGTTTTATAACCTCCTTCAATGACGGTGACGGACCAGCCAATATCTGAAAGGACCGTCGCAAAGCTTCCCGACCGCTGCCCCCCCCTCCAGCAATAGAGAAGGGGATGGTAGTCTTTTTCCTTCTCCACGAAATGTGTTTCGAGATGGTGGGAAATGTTTCGGGAAACGATCGCCGCCCCCTGCTTTCTCGCCCGAAAAGCTGAAATTTGCTTGAAGACCGTTCCAATCGTAACCCGCTCATCATCATAGAGAACAGGAAGGTTTACCGCTCCCCCGATATGATCGACCGCATACTCGGATGGCGAGCGCACATCGATGATTTCATCGAAGACGGAAAGGTCGACAGGAAGTTCGACACGTTGCGGATCTCGGCTCATAAAGTAGGTCTCTTCCCCCACACCCCGTTGGCGGAAAACCGGACCTTACACAAAAATATAGAAAATTTGCGGAATTTTCTGTCACGACAAGGGGGAGTTAATCGTATAATACTATAGCGTGATCTGCAAAAATGCCGGTCACCACTAAAACAAAACCATGAAGAAAATCATCGCAACAATGGCGTTGGCACTCTTCGCATTTGCTACTTCAGCACTCGCGGATGACGTGACCTACATTGCCGGCATGACCGGCGTAACGTGAGGTGGATGCAAAAGAGACGTCAGTTCGGCGTTCGGCAGTCTACCAGGCTTCAAGTCCATTACTATCGAGAATGGCGAAGAAGCAGGAACCCAGAAGGTAACTGTCGTAACAGACGGTTCCGAGGAAATCGACCAGGAAGCCGCGGTCAAGTCCCTCGGCGACAAAGCAGCTCGCTATGTCGTTGTGACTTGGGCAGCTGAAGGGGAGGAATCCGACTCCTGAAGGGTATTTGCTAGAAATACTTTTATTTGAGGAAGCTCCGGTGCTCACGCGCCGGAGCTTTTTCTTTTTCCAGAAAGACGAAGCCCACCGGGGCGGATCGGTAGGGCCGGAAAAAACTCCCTTATTTCGCCTCAAATGCCAGTTGGCGAACCGTAGTAGATTATGGTTAACTGAGACGGTAACATGGAGAGTTCAGACAAACAGCACGGCAAGGGGAAGGCAACTCCTTCCGCCGGGACTTCCCGCGACGTCGCGCACGACCTCCCTGTCCCGCCGAATCTGAAGGCAAAACTGGAGGCGTTTCAACAGCGCCTCTGGTCAGTAAAGATCGGGGAAGGAGCTCTCGCCGGACTCGTTGGACTGGGCCTCTCCTATCTTCTCGTATTTGTTCTCGACCGCTTCGTCGACACTCCCACTCTGCTGCGCTACGGCATTCTCGCGATTGGATTTGCGGTACCCGCCGTCGGCATCCCGCTACGCTGGCACCGGTGGGTGAAGAAACAGCGAACGCTGGAACAAGTTGCCCGCCTCCTCAAAAATCGTTATCCGCGCCTCGGTGACGAACTTCTCGGCATCGTCGAACTGGCGCGCTCGCCCTCAGGCGGAGCGAGTCCGGCTCTCGTCGAGGCAGCGATGAAGCAGGTTGATGAGCGGATCGCGGATCAGGATTTCGATGACGCTGTTCCCGCGAACCGCTACGGGACCTGGCTCGCCTCTGCCATTTCTATTCTGGCTTTGGCAGGGCTGCTTTTATTTCTGGTCAGCGACGCGGCACAAAACGCGATGGAGCGCTGGATCTCTCCCTGGAAATCTGTGGATCGGTACACCTTCGCACAACTGGAGCCGGGCCCTGGGAAAGTGATCGTTCCCTACGCCGAAAGTTTTGACATCCATTCCGAGCTGGCGGCGTCGACCGAGTGGAAGCCTGGAAAAGCGACCGTGAAACTCCCCGGCAAAACGCGGCTTTCTTCCGACAGGGAGGACGATGCGTATGCCTTTGAAGTCCCGCCGCAGAAAGATAACGGGGAAATTCGGATGCGGGTGGGTGACCACGTCCGCGACATCGAAGTGACTCCCCTCTCCCGCCCCGAGCTGACCGATCTCGTCGCAACGCTTCGTCTGCCCGATTATCTCCGATATGAAAACGATCTCATCGTGCCGATCCGGGGCGGAACAATTTCGGTAGTCGAAGGGGCATCGGCCAGTTTCACCGGGACGGCTTCCCGGGAACTTGCTGTCGTCGATTCAGGTAATCTTGACGCCGAAATCGACGGGACGAATTTTTCCACCTCCCCGGTTGAAATCAGCGAGCCGGTCACCCAGTCCATTTCCTGGAGCGATGTGCACGGGCTCCGAGCCAAGGAGCCGCTCGAACTGAAGATCATTCCTGCCGACGACGAAAAGCCGGATATTTTTGCCAATCAGCTCACGAAGGAGAAAGTCGTTCTCGTCGACGAGGTCGTTTCCTTCGACCTTTCCGCTTCCGACGATTTCGGCGTGAAGCAGATTGGATTGGAATGGTATGGCGAATACAGCACCGGAACATCAGGTCCGACGACGAAAGGGGAAAAGGCTGTCGCTGCGGGAGAACCGGAGAAAAAGAATATCGAGTCACGTGCCACCTTTTCCGCAGCGCGGGAGGGACTCGAGCCGCAGACCGTCCAGGTGCGGGCATTTGCCGAGGATTACCTTCCCGACCGCGAGCGCAGCTATTCCCCCACTTTCGTCCTGCATGTTCTCAGCCCGGATCAGCACGCCGACTGGCTCACCGGGGAATTCGGGAAATGGTTTCGCAACGCCCGGGAAGTCTATGAGCGCGAACAGCAGCTTTACGAAATGAACCGGAGCCTCCGGGCACTGCCGGCGAAGGAACTGGACTCTCCGGAGATGCGCCGGCGTCTCAAGGAGCAGTCATCCGCAGAATCTTCCAATGCCCGGCGCCTGGATGCTTTGACCGGTGCGGGACGTGATCTGGTCCGTCAGGCTACGAAGAACGACGAGTTTGACGCCGAGCGTCTCGAATCCTGGGCAAACATGATGCGAAGTCTCGATGATCTGGCGAAGAACCGGATGCCGTCGGTCGCCGACTTGCTCCAGCAATCCTCCCGGGCCGGGGGCGCTCAATCCCCAACTTCTGACGAGCAGCCAAATCCGGAAAGCTCAGCCGGCGAATCAGAGAACAAATCCGGAAAGCAGGGACAGGCGAAATCTTCTCAGGGACAATCCGGCGGCCAGCCGAAAGAATCGAAAGAAAACAAAAAGGGGAAGGACGGCTCACCTTCAGCTCCGTCGGTAGCATCAAAAAACGGCCCGGAGCCGGAATCTGCCAAAACGGAAAAGGAAGAAGTAAGTGACGGTAAAACAGAGCAACCGGCCCCTTCCATTTCCGACCGGGAATCGGAAATGGCGAAGAAGGATGACGAGCCGGAAGAGGCAAACTCCGGAGAGAAAAAGAAACCGTCAGCAGGAGCTCTCCGTCTCCCCCAAACCACACTTGGTGCTGCACCCGGTGAAGACGGGAAGAAGCCGGATGCTGCCGAATCACAGGCTCAGGAAAAGCTCGATGAAGCGATCAACGAACAGAGTGAACTCCTTGCGGAATTTGCCAAAGTCACGGATCAACTGCAGGAGATTCTTTCCAGTCTGGAGGCCAGCACCTTTGTGAAACGACTCAAGGCAGCTTCGCGGAAACAAACCGAGCTGGCGCAGAATCTCAACACCACTCTGCAATCAGGATTCGGACTGCCGAAGTCCCGCATCGAGCAGAATTTCCGCGACATCGGCGAAAAAGCGGCCGAGGCGCAGGACGAACAGAGTGGACTGATTTACGAAATCCAAACCGACCTGGAAGCCTACTACCAGAGAAAACAGGACGACATCTTCCTGAATGTTCTCAAGCAGATGAAGGACCTTGCGGTTGTTTCCAACATCAAGACGATTGGCCGGGACTCAAAGACCAACCTGAGCGGTCGCTCGATTGTCGCATCGGAATACTGGGCGGACACGCTTGACCGGTGGGCGGAGGAACTGGTCGGTGCTTCGCAGTGCGAATCCAGCAATGGGGGCTCAAAAGAAAGCCTGCCGCCGGAGATCGTGCTCAAGATCATGAAAGTGCTGCAGGAGGAAATGTATCTCCGCGATGAAACACGGGAACTGCAATCCGCCCGCGCCGCTCTCGCACCGGACGTTTTCCGATCCAAAGTGGAACCACTCGAAACGACCCAGGCCGAACTCCGTGGGCGCATCGACGATGTTGTAGGCGAGATTTTCACGCTCGACAATTCGCGTGAGCAATTCGGAAAAGAACTTCAACTGCTCAATCTCGTTTCTGACGTGATGCGCCAGGCCAGAGCTGTTCTCGCCCGCCCCGACACCGGTCCGGAAGCGATCGCAGCGCAAACCGAGGCGATTGAACTGCTTCTGCAATCGAAGAGACAGAATAAAAACAACAGCGGTGGTGGAGGCGGCTCCAACCCCGGAGGCGGTGGTGCGGCACAGGGCGGTGGCGCAGCGCTGACAGATATTCAAACCGGTCCTTCAGGAGGCGGCGATTCGGCTCCCCTCTCCCGCGAAGTTGACCAAAGCACCGGCAAAGCCGGACGCGAGCTGCCGGAGGAATTCCGACGCGGACTCGACACCTATTTCAACGAACTGGAATCCAACTGATGAAAGCATCCACCTGTTTTCGAAATTTCCTTACCCTTCTTCTTTTTTCGGCATGCGTCGTCGCACATGGCCAGCGAGTCATTCTTCAGGAAGGTGGCGGCGCCGTGGTGATCGACGGCCAGAAAGTCGACATCATTGACGGGGAAGGCGGGGAGGTTGCTCCCGGCAAAGTGGAAACCGGGGAAACGGATGGAAAAGCAGCCGGAGAGGAATCTCTCACGGCGAAGCCGCTCAATGCCCAGATCTCCCAGCACATTCTCAAACTGGCGGAAGCGGAACGGGAGAAACGTCTCAAGTTCATGGCCGTCGTCATCGATGACGTTTCCCGTCTCTGCAATCTCGACGAAGCGCAGAGGGCGCAGATGGATCTCGCTGCGAAGGGAGCGGCCGAGCGCTCCATGAAAGACTGGCACACCCAGGCGGAACGATATTTTCGCACTCGTCTTGACGGCGCTGACAGTGACGCCGCCAAGGAAATGCTCGAAGGCATGGGCAATGTAAATTTCGGTGGCAACCGCTCCGAAGAGGAAGGCGAATCGCTTGAGCTTTGGAAGGACACGTTGAAAACGGTCTTGTCTGATGATCAGGTCGCCCGCTACGAGGAGGTCCTCGAACAGCGGGAACTCGACCGGATCGAAGCCTTTTCAAAAATGTCGGTTTCCACCCTCGATTCGCACCTCCGCCTCACGCCGGATCAGAAAATCAAGATGGGAGAACTCGTCCAGGAGGCCGCTGCGGACTATCTCGACGACGTCCAACGCTACTGGGGCGACTACTTTGAACGCGGCATGTTGATGTCGCTCGCGAATGCCGCAGAGGAAGAGGAGCTGCGCGCCATACTATCAGAGGCACAATTCGACCGGCTTCGCGAAGCAACTTCAAACTTCGACCACTTCTGGGATCAGAAGCGGCGCCTCCGTCGTGCCAAACTCAAAGCCGCCAAGCGTCGCGAATCGAAGCGCCGTGAGGAGGACTACAAGAAAAACGAGTCAACGCAGTAGGCATCCATGTTCCGTTTTCTGACCATTGCCTCTTCTGCCATCCTCGTGTACTCCGCCGTTTACGCGCAGGACTCATCGATCCGGATGGGCGGAGCGATCCCCCCGGAGGTCGATGCAATTTACGAGCGTGGCCTTACCTACCTCGCGTCTTCCCAGACCGCGGAGGGAACCTGGCGCGGACGCGCCGAGAACGGAATCACCGGCCTGTGTCTCATGGCATTTCTCGCCAGCGGAGAGGATCCGAATTTCGGTCGCTATCGTCAGAACGTAAAACGTGCGGTGCGCTCACTGATTACGAATCAGGATGACTCCGGCTTTCTTCCCAACAGCATGTATCACCACGGGTTCGCCATGCTTGCACTTGCGGAAGCATACGGAACCGTCGACGAAGCGTCCCTCTGGGACGGAAGCGAAGGGGAAAACAAGCGGCAGTCGATCGCGAAAACGCTCGAACAGGCGGTGGCGCTTGCCGTGAAAGCGCAGAAAGCCAATCGATGGGGTGGATGGCGCTATTCCCCGACCTCCACCGATGCGGACACCTCCGTAACGGGATCGGTTCTGATGGGACTTCTCGCCTGCCGGAATGCCGGAATCGCGGTGCCTGATGAATCGATCGAAAGTGCGCTGGTCTACATGCAGCGGAACACTGCCTCATCCGGCTTCGTTGCCTACAGCGGCGGAATCGGCGGCGGAGGCCAGTCTATGGCGAGGTCCGCCGTTGCGACACTGGTTTATGCGGTCAGCCACAAGCGGGAGTGGGAGGAATACGAGGCGGCTCTCGGACATATCGCCGAACGACTCGACCATCGCGAAACTGCGCACACCCACTACTTCTACTACTACATGGCGCAGGCCCTGTTTCAGGGTGATCCCATCGCCTGGGACAAATGGAACCGGTCCACGGCCCGCATGCTGGCCGAGCAACAGGCCGACAACGGAAGCTTTTCCGGCAGCTACGGCGAGGCCTACGGAACTGCGATGTCTCTGCTCGCCCTCGCTCTCAATTACCGCTTTCTTCCCATTTACGAGAGATTCTGATCTTATCCCGATGCACTCCGTTTTCGCTCATGCCTTTCGCACTGCTGCCTGCCTGCTCCCCGGAGCAGCGGTTCTTCTGTGCACTGCCGGAGCTGTGAAGGGAGAGGATGCCTGGCTACGCTGGCGCAACGGCGACGAGCTCGGGGGAGAAATCCTCCCGGGAAAAGACGGTCACATTCTCTGGAAGGCGAAGCCTTTT
>JAKSBG010000135.1 GCA_022361255.1 Verrucomicrobiales bacterium | reverse complement strand
TAACGGTGCACTCACCATCGGAACGCTCGACGGAGCCAATGTCGAGATCGGCGAGGAGGTCGGAGACGAAAATATTTTCATCTTCGGCCTCACGGTCGAGGAAGTCGAAGCTCTTTGGAATTCCGGCTACTGCTCCATTGATTACTACTGGAAGGATGAAGAGCTGCGCGAGGTGATTGACTGGATCAGTTCCGATTCTTTTGCCCCCCGCGGCACCTTTGATGGAATCCGCCACAGTCTTCTCGACGGGGGAGACCCCTACCTGGCGCTGGCAGACTACCGTGCCTACGTCGAGGCGCAGGCCAATGTCGACGAAGCCTACAAGGACGAAGCGAGGTGGGCGAAAATGGCGATTCTCAATACCGCGCGTGTCGGGAAATTCTCCAGTGACCGGACGATCCGCGAATACGCGGAGGAGATCTGGAATCTTCCCTCCGTCAAAGTCTAGTCGGCGACAATGGAGGAAATCGCTGCGAAGCAGGTTCTCGTCGACTTCGAGATCATCGCGCTGCTTGTCCTGTTTCTGGGCATAGCAGCGTTTCGCTTGTATCGGAAGTTCGGGCCGAATGACGAAATTCCGACGCGGGAGTTTGACGGATTCGATCTCGTCCTGATGTTTTTTCCGGCGTTGTTGTTTCTTTTTGCCCCGCTGCTGGATCTCTTCGCTGCCAAGGCGCAAATGGCAAAAGGGGGAGAAAAAAGTGCTCCCGGAGTTAGCTTCCTCCTGTTCAACATTTTTTACTTCATCTTTGTCGGGGTGATGACCTACGGGATCGTCGCCTGGGTCCGGAATCGCGATTTTGCGGAAGTCTTCGGGCTGCGCCGCCGTTCGTTTCCCATGATTGTCGTCTGCTCGATTATTGGCGGGCTCTGTTCGGTTCTGATCTGTGCCTGGGCGATCGGGAATCTCTCGGAGGAGTTTATGAAATCCGTTTTTGAGGGCCTGTCCGCGCAGGAGCTGGTGAATCAACTGAAGGAAAAGCAGTCGACTTTGTATTTCGTTCTTTCTGTCGTTGCGGCCTGTATCGCCGCTCCGATCGCGGAGGAGTTCCTGTTCCGGGGCTACATGTATGAATCGGTAAAGGCGGCAACCAATCCCCTCTTCTCTGCAATCGTTGTCGGGGCGCTTTTTGCGGTGGCTCATGTCAATCTTCCTGCGCTTCTTCCGCTCTGGGCGTTTGCGATCATTCTCTGCCTTGCCTATGAATGGTCGGGCACCCTGTGGGTTCCCGTCGGTATGCACGCTTTTTTCAACGGAGCGAATATTCTCTTGATGCAATACCCCGAGACCGTTCAATAAAGGGATGGGTGAAACGTCGCAGCAGCAGATCGGAGACGTCGGGGAGGAAGCGCTCGTTCAGCGCCTCGTAGCAAAGCTCCCCGGTTCGCCTTCCGTGATAATTGGCCCGGGGGATGACTGTGCTGTTGTCGAAACCGGGAGCGATGAATGGCTCCTTCTGAAAACCGATTGCCTGATTGAGAGCGTTCACTTTCATCGCGGGACGGACCCCGAAAGAGTGGGAGCCAAGGCGTTGAATCGAGCCCTCAGTGACATCGCCGCGATGGGCGGGCTGCCGCGTCACGCTCTCGTGACGGTCGCGGTCGATGCGCGCCGGAGCGTATCCGAGATCGAGGGGTGGTATGAAGGGATGATCGCAGCGGCTGAGCGTTTCGACTGTGTGATCGTGGGAGGGGAAACTTCGAGCCTGCCGGGGGAGGGAGCGGTGATTTCGGTCAGTCTTACCGGTGTTGTCGAACCCGGGAATTGCGTAAAGCGAAGCGGTGCAAAGATCGGTGACGTCATTGTCGTCACGGGGCGCCTGGGAGGCTCGTTCGAAAGTGGACGTCATCTCGATTTTCTCCCCCGGATTCCGGAATCGCGATTTCTCGTTCAAGAAGCAAAGGTTTCATCAATGATGGATTTGAGTGACGGACCCGGATCCGATCTGCCGCGCCTCGCAAAAGCCTCCGGCGTCGGGTTCCGCCTCGACCGGGAAAAGCTGCCCCTTCACGAAGGAGTAACGATGGACCGGGCAATCCGCGATGGTGAGGACTACGAATTGCTCTGCACCATGCCGCCGGAAGAATTCGCGAGAATCAAGGAACGGTGGAAAAGCAGGTTCCCCGAGACAGAACTGACCGTAATAGGTGTGATTACAGAGGAAGTCGAAACGGACCTCGTATCCGGATGGGAACATTTCCAAAAATCATGAGTGAAGCAATCGTAACGGCGTTCTCGGAGGAGGAAATGATTGCGGCTGGCCGTGGAGTCGGCGAGTCGCTTGAGGCATACTCGGTTGTAGCTCTCTGCGGCCAGTTGGGCGCGGGGAAAACGCACTTTTCGAAAGGGCTTGTGTCCGGACTCGGTGGTGATGATCCGGTGACCAGTCCGACATTCTCTCTCATCAATGAGTATCGCACTGCCCGTCTCCCGATCTTTCACTTCGACTTCTACCGGCTTGAGGATGCGGCGGAGCTGCCTGCGATCGGGTGGGATGAGTACCTCGATGAAGAAGGGGTTGTCATTGTTGAGTGGGCAGACAAGTTTCCCGAATTGCTGCCCGAAGAAACGATCTGGTTTGAATTCCAAATTCTGGAAAGCGGTGCGCATCAAGTGGTAAAAAAATGATCCTCGGCATTGAAACTTCAACGACCAACGCTTCGCTCGCGCTCTATGATCGCGGGAATGATGAGATTGTATGGGGTTCCCGGTTTGTGTCTCAGCGCGCCCACAACGTCGTCATCTTTGAACCAATCGAAGAAATGATGGGCAAATACCGGGACCAGTTGTCGGGTATCGTCGTCGGAACCGGTCCGGGTTCGTATGGTGGTGTCAGGGTCGCGATATCGATCGCGAACGGAATCAGTATGGTGCTGGGAATCCCGATTCTGGGAATGTCCTCGCTGGGGGCGTGGGATGTAGACGGCGGCTTGTGGTATGTGCTCGGTGATGCGCGGAGAAAAACAACCTTCGTAGCAGAGGTCAAAGATCGCAGAGCTGTGGCCGAGCCGGATCTGGTAGGTGACGAAGAAATCGACAATCGTATCGCTTCTCTTCAGAAGATGGGATGCCCTCTCGTGACGGCGGATGAATCAGTCGCGAGACGGTGGGAAGACGTTTGTCTGTCATATCCGGAAGCGGAGAATCTGTGCCGGAGCGCTGGAGCGACGGACCCCGGGGAATGGTGCCAGTCGGGACCTTTGGAACCCCACTACCTGCGCGCGCCGTACATCACGACACCGAAGAAGCAGGTTCGATAGGTTTGGGGGTAGAGAAAAAAGCGGGTGAAACTTTTTGTGCAGCCCATGCAACCCTGTTGGTTTTGGCACCGAACAGAGTATCATCGGTGATCTAACAGGGTTGACTCCCGCTCTGTGGATTCTTCATACTCTGCCCTTCCCGCACGGGACTGCCTGCCGTGTTTTTTTCCTCCCACATCTTTCTGTTCGGTTTTCTGCCGATTGCGCTACTGCTGTATTACTTGACCCCGCAGCGGGGGAGATCCTTTACCCTGACATGTCTGAGTTACGTGTTCTACGGATGGTGGAATCCCTGGTTCACCCTGCTTATGTTCGGTTCGACTGTGGTCGACTTTTTATGTGGAAAGGTAATCACTGCAGAGGGCGCATCGGAGAGAAAAAGGAAAGCGGGCCTCTGGGTTTCGGTGATCGTGAATCTGGCTGTTCTGGGTTTCTTTAAATACGCCGTTTTTGTTGCAGGGAATATCAATGTGGTTGCCACCTGGATGGGAATCGAAGGCCCGGGTGCGCCGGCGTTTCTTACGAACGTGATTCTGCCGGTTGGGATTTCATTCTACACCTTTCAGTCGATGAGCTATTCGATTGATCTGTATCGGGGGCACGCGCAGCCGGCGCGGAGCTTTCCTGATTTCGCCTGCTATGTATCAATGTTTCCTCAGCTCGTCGCAGGACCGATTGTTCGATACGGGTCAGTCGCGGATCAGTTGCGTTCGCGAACGCATTCTCTCGACGGGTTTCTTGCGGGAATGACGCGATTCAACTTCGGTTTCGCCAAGAAAATTCTGCTCGCGAATCCGATGGGTGGAATTGCAGACTGGTGTTTCGAAGCGGGGGATCATGCCCTGAGCTGGCCGGTGGCATGGGTCGGGGTATTGGCCTACGCGTTTCAGATATACTTCGATTTCTCCGCCTATTCCGACATGGCCCTGGGATTGGGGCGCATGTTAGGATTTCGGTTTCCGGAAAACTTTGAATCGCCCTACAAGAGTAGAAGTATCACCGAGTTCTGGCGTCGCTGGCATATCTCCCTGTCCAGTTTTTTGCGGGACTATCTTTACATTCCTCTCGGAGGAAACAGGAAGGGGCGGGCACGAACCTGCGCGAATCTTCTCACCGTAATGCTGATCGGAGGGTTCTGGCACGGGGCACAGTGGACTTTTGTCATCTGGGGTGGGATGCACGGTGTGTGGCTCGCGATGGAGCGATGGGGAAGGGGGAAAACGGCGTTCCGTCTCCCGGCAGCTGTATCGATGATTTTGACCTTTGCGGGTATACTGGTGACCTGGGTTTTCTTCCGGTCGGAAAGTCTCGAAGTCGCGATTCGTTATCTCGGCGCGATGTTCGGGGGAGCGGGCGGGTATGAGGCGGCGTCGCTGCTCGCGGCGGTTGTGTTTCGCCCGGTCCATCTTGCTCAACTCGCAGTTTGTGTGGCCATCGCCTTCTTTCTGCCGAATACGGGAGAGATCCTGCGAAAGCTGACGGGGTGGAAGATGGCGACCGGCCTTGTTCTTCTTTTTATCAGTGTCAGGGTAATGGGAGTCCAGGGGCACAATCCGTTTCTCTATTTCCAGTTTTGAAATGAAGAATCCCTATGAAGAGCAGTTGCCTGTAGACACGGTTTCGATTGGGAAGCCCCTGCAATGGTCTGGTTTGATCGTCTTTCTTGGATTGATCGCCTTGCTGCCCCTGTTCGGATGGAAAGGGCTTTTCCTCGGTGGGGCAGTCGACGGGGACCTCGCTCTGAGGGAAGAGTTGCGTTCATTTGAAAACCGGTTTTCGGAATCGGGTTTGTTCGAACCCTGGAGAGAAAAAGATCAGGCGCGTCTTGTCCGGTGGCTTCGCGAAGGAAACCGGAAGGTCATGATCGGAAAAGACGGTTGGCTTTTTTATCGGCCGGATATTGAGGCGGTAGTCGGAAAGGGACCGTTTTACGTCGAGCCAAATTCCGTTGCGAGGGAGCCGGGACTGGAGCCGTGGCTGCCCCCTGTTCCGGTGATCAAAGATTTCGCGGAGCAGCTGGAGGAGCGGGGGATAGAGTTGGTGCTCGTGCCGGTTCCGACGAAGGCGATGGTGTATGGGGAAGCGCTGGGAGGGGGGACGAAGGCGTTTCCGAAGGATTGGGAACGGGTCATAGCAAACTTACGAAAAGGCGGGGTTCAGGTGGTTGATTTGATGGATGATGTCGATACGGCGGCGCCTTTCTTTTTTTTGAAACAGGACACTCACTGGTCTCCGGGGATAGTGGAAGCGGTTGCCCGGAAAATTGCGGGTGAAATTCGCAGGGATGGATCCAGTGATTTGCCCTATGAGAAAAGGGTTCTGTCAGGCAGATTCGATGCCGGAGATTTGGTGGGCATGTTAGGTGTGGGAGGGGCGGATTCCCCTTTTGAAGAACAGATCATCAATTTGCATCGTGTCGAAGGCGTTGAGATAGGAAAATTGGCAGCGTCCGTTGTGGTTCTGGGTGACAGCTTTGTGAACATCTACGAAGATCCGTCACTGGGATTTGGTAATGAGGGAGAGGACAGAATCCGTGCCGGCTTTTCTTCCCATCTTGCTGCATCGCTCGGATATGGAGTCGAAACCATCGCCAGTAACGGGGGCGGTGCCACGGTGGTCCGAAAGCGCTTTGCCGAATCCCTTCAGAACCGGAAACGGTTCCCCAAAACGGTGGTGTGGGTTCTCTCTGCCCGGGACATTTTTCTTTCTGAAATTCCGGCACGCCGTGCACGCATCAAATGGGAGTTTGTTGATCTTCCGGAGGTCAGCGCGGTCAGGGAGCCGGAACCCGGGGAGGTGGTTGTTACCGCAACTCTCCGGGAGAAGTCCCGGATCGGTGGTGAGTCGGAACAAAAGTCAGCAGCATATCAGTCAGCGATCTATTCGACGATTTTTGACGGGATCGAAGTTGTCAGTGGGGAGATGGAGGGTGATGAAGCGTGGGTTTTCCTCTGGGCGGCGAAGAAGAAAGAACTCGTCGAAACGGCGCGATTGCAGATCGGTAAACGCTACCGCTTGAAGCTGATTCCCTTTCCGAAGGAAGGTGAAGTGTCGACGGCGACACAGTTGGACGATTTTTTCCGTCTCGATTTGTCCCGCCTTTTCGCGACGGAAGTGGAAGAGGTGGAGTAGTTGCTCTTGCCGGAGTTTTCGGCCGCGCGTAGAATGGAAAGTGCGGCGGCGGACTCTGTCCGCCAAGCAGATGAATAGGTTGGTTCCGGCCAACTCATTGATCTCTCCGGGGTTACCCCGGGGTATTTCACTACCAACTCAATTCGAGTCGTGGGCCCAACTACAGCACGCAGTAGAGCAGCCCACGAGAGACCTGACACGTTGGATGGATGGAGTCGCCGCCGTTTTTTCCAAAATGAACCCCGTTCCATCCTCAGTCGAAATGCTGGCGCGTCATTATGCGGCCTGTGAGTTTTCGGAAGAGGCCCTCCTGGATTGTGGTGATGCACTCTCTGGAGGAAAACGGAAGCGCTGGGTCGAGCCGGTCGCGAAGAATTTGGAGGCAGCGTTTTCCGGAAGGACTCGTCCACGTAGAAAGCAAGTGGAGGCCGAGCTTTGTCGTGTGATGGAGCTGATGAGGGTGTTGGAACGGCCGGTAAAATCGCAGTTGCCGGATCTTTCCGGAAAGCTCTTCATTCGGGAGGCGATGCGGCCGGTAGCTGCCGCGAATTCGTGGGCGGTTCTGCCGGCAACGGATTTCGGGGAGTTGGCAGGCGGCCTCGAATTGCACGGGGATGACCTGGGGTGGTTGACGATGGGAACCGGTGCGACTTCCCACTATCATTATATAAAGATACGAAAGAGGGATGGAAAGCGTGGTCGTCTCATTGAGGTTCCCAAGCCGATGATGAAAGCGGCTCAGCACTCCGTGCTCGATCTGATTCTCGAGAAGATTCCGGTTCACGAAACGTGTTGTGGATTCGTTAGGGGGAAATCGGTTCATGACTTTGTCCGTCCTCATTGCGGAAAGGAGATGGTCCTGAAGCTCGACCTGAAAAACTTCTTTCCGGGCATTGGGTCGGGTCGAGTGGCCCGGATTTTTCTCACTGCCGGGTATCCGGAATTTGTGTCTGAATTGCTCACGAAACTCACAACGAACGGTGTCGGTGATACGGTGGAAACATTGCTTTCCGGACTGGGTGTTCCAGAATCAGAAAGAGTG
>JAKSBG010000083.1 GCA_022361255.1 Verrucomicrobiales bacterium | reverse complement strand
GTAGGTATTGAAGTCACGGGCGATGGATTCGTTGGGATAAAGAACAGATTCGAAGAGGTCCCTGGCGGATCGGATTCGCCCGATTGTGGAGAGGTTCGGGCCGACGTTTCCTCCCGTCTCACCAACCTTGTGGCAAACAATGCAGGTTCCCTTGCCGCTTGTAAAAAGGGCCTCTCCGGCTTCAGGGTTGGCATTTTCCATCCCGGCGAGGAGGCCTTCAATCCGTTCGCTTTTCCTCGCTGATTCGGCTTCGACAGCAGCAATTTTCTTTTCCAGCTCCGGATCCACCGAATCAGGGTAGGGACGGAAAATCTGCTCAAGGCGATCCATGCTGAGACTCGCAAATGCCGGGGATTTGACAAGGGAGGAGGACAGCGCTGCAGCTTCCTCACCGCTGATGACTCTTCGAAAGAGAACCATGAGAGGTGCCGATTCGACGGGTGAGAAAAGGTGAGCGCGCTTCGCGACCTCGATCCGGAGGGGCGCGGTGAGGCGCGACTGTGTCAGGATCGCGATGGCACGGTTTCGGGTGTCCGTGTCGGTTTCCTGCTCCAGTACTTCGATGAGGAGCTGGAAGGTGGAATCAGGGAGGGCTCCCTCTTTCCCGGCCATAGCCCGTGTCGCTCCCAGCCGCGTCATGCGGGGGAGGTTTGTGTTTTCCGCTAGAGCCGAAAGCTCGGTATCGAAGCGTTTACCCGGATCTTTGGCGAGAATCTCCAGAGTCAGGTCGCGCAACGAGGGGTTGGCTTCCTCATTCAGATGTGAGACAAGGTGAGGTTCCCACGCGGGATCAATTGTAATTTGGGAGGCGCCGGCGAGAGCTTCGAGAACAAGTCGAACCGCATCGTCATTATTTGATTTGAGAACTGTGGTCAGAAAGCTGCGCATCGGTGGGGTATTTGTCAGGGAGGGGATGACTTCCCTCATGGTTGCCTGCTGTGGTGCGGTGTAGTCCGATTCCCAGTCGAAAAAGCGATTTGCGATGGCAGCGTCCCATTCCGGGTGGGAAAGGGCGATGTCAGAGGCAGTGGACCGCAAGGCGGAGTTTTCTGCGTCAAGGTGACTGAGAATGTCGAGGGCCTCGAGATCAGCTGAGGGCATCTCCTCCAGCGCCCGGAGGACGCCTGCGACGATTTGTGGATTTTCGGATTGAAGCCCCGGTCTGGTAGATTCGGGATCGTCAATTTCGATAAGTGCGTAAATGAGAGAGTGTTCCAGCATCCGGTCATTCTCTACTCTCCCGAGTCGACCGAGGATGCTGCCGATGGCGCGGTTTTCCCCCATTCGTCCGAGAGCGACGGCTGCCTGCCTCGCGACCGGTGCCTCGTCGGCCCGAACGATGTTTGCAAGAGCTCCGGAAATGGTCTTGTTGCGCTTCATCTCAATATCGCGCTCGGCAGGCTGGTTGGCGGCAACCGATTGCCAGGTTCGCGTCACGCTGATGGCATTGCAGGCGGCCTGGCGAATGGTGGGATCGGGGTCGAGCAGAGCTTCCTGGATCAGGTCTGTGGTTTCGGAAAATTTGAGTTTCGCCAGAGTCCAGACGGCATTGCGTCGAGCCGTGACGCTGGAACTCCTGTCCCGGAGGATGCGTTTCAGCTCGGGGATGGCGGGATCACCCCGACCGGCCAGTTCGAGGCCGGCGCGCTCGCGAAGCTGGAACTCATCTGCATCAAGCATCTTTGAGACCGCTTCGGCAGTGAGATTTCCCCAGTCAGGATATTTCGGTGGGGAGAAAGCTTCCCCTTTTCTGGAAATCCTCCAGATGCCCCCGGCGACATCGGGTTTGGCGATATGGGAGGTGGGGCAACCGTTGCGGAACCACCCTCCGGTGTCGATTGCGAGCAGGTCGCCGTTGTGGTCTTCCATTACATCGGTGAGGTGGGCATCCGGATTTTTGATTTGAAAGATGACTTCAGTTTCGGCGGCAAGAAAGCTGGAACCGTCTCGGGTGAGCCGTGTCCGCGTGAGCTTGGAAGTGTTGAAGTGGGAAGCAATCCACTGGTCTTTCCAGTCGGGATTCAGTTTGCCGCTCCGGTAGCGGCACATTCCGGAAACAGCAACGTGACCAAAGTTGTGAACTTCGGGGAGCAGGTCGCCGGTGCGGGGAAGGTCGATGATAGCCTGCTCCTGATCGTAGCGCGGGTAGGCACCACCATGGACCCAGTGGGTGAGTGTGTCCCCGCGGGGGCGGCCGTAAAAAAGATTGATGGTCCCGATGATTTCCCCTTCGTCCGTGAAATCAACTTCTACCGGGTTGTCCATTCCTCCTCCGGCGAAAGGCTCCGCATCGCCGCCGCCGGGGCTGGATGACCAGAGACGCGCCCCTTTCCCGGAGTGCATGATCTGCCCCGTGTCAGGATCGGGAACGGCATAGCCCTTTCGGCCATGACACCAGAAAAGGCGTCCGTTCGGGTGGAGGAACGGGCCGTGGGTGGAGGCTGCGTTTCCAGTGAAGTCCAGACCGGTGACGAGCTCCTCCCGTACTTCCGCAACACCGTCCCCGTCGTTGTCGGTGAATTTCCATAGACTGGGCGGCGACATTACGTAGAGCGATTCGTAAAGCCAGAGGGCACCCTGTGGAAATGTTAGGTTGTCTGCAAAGGTTGTCGCCTTGTCGTAAACACCGTCCCGGTCCGTGTCGACGAGCAGGCGAATCGAGTTCGGCAGCTGCTCCAGAAGTTCCGCTTTGTTAAGGTTCACTCCCGCCGCTTCAGCAACAAATAATCGCCCGCTGTCATCCAGCGCAGTCATGATCGGATGTTTCACCAGCCCCGGTTTCACTGCGGAAGTGACTTCGTAGTCGTCGGAAATGACAAATGAATCATCCTGACCGAAAGAGAGAGTGAGAAACGCTGGAACGAGAAAGAGGGGGAGGAAAAGGCGGATCATGGAAGGGAAATCGTCTCAGATTACGCAGAATGTCGCAACCACTCAGGCGGACGTCAAAAAGGAAGCTTGAAGCCCGCCGCCTTCAGAGCACACCATCCGAAGATTGCTTCGAAAATCGCGAAGCACCCGATCGTACAGAGTCCTGTTCCCCAGAATGCAGAATTCGTTTTCAGCACGAGATAAAGGCCGGCTGCAAGCAGGGCTGCTCCCATCAGGCCGCGAAAGACGCGACCGCTGACGCCGATATTGCAGGTCCAGTTTTTCATTGCGGGGAGCAATACGGAATCACCACCCGGCACCTTTCACTTTCGTTTGAATTCGGCAGAGATACATATCCGCTGTCAGGTAAAGGACGCTGCCGTCATTTCCCCAGCCGCAGTTCGCAGTTTTCTCTCCGGTGGAGATACGACCGAGCAGTTTCCCTTCGGGATCGAAAACGTAGACTCCTCCGGGACCAGTCGCCCAGATATTTCCTTTTGCGTCGACCTTGAGTCCGTCAGGAAGACCGGGGAGGCCCTTCTTAAAATTCTCCGTCGCGTCATAGAAGAGTTTGCCTTCGCCGAGCGTGCCGTCTTCTTTCACCGGAAATGATTTCCAGATTGCCGCCGCAGGATCGGATTGCGCGACATAGAGTGTTTTAAAATCGGGGGAGAAAGCGAGGCCGTTCGGGCGGGTCATTTCTTTCGTGAGCAGCGTCAGCTCCCCGTCCGGGGCAAGTCGATAGACGCCGCAGAAATCGAGCTCGCGGCGGGGATCGTCATATCGTTTGGGGAGGCCGTAGGGGGGATCGGTAAAATAGATCGTTTCTCCGTCCGGCCCGAGGCAGGCGTCGTTGGGGCTGTTGAGGCGCTTGCCTTGATAGTTGTCGACGAGAGTTCGCTTTCCTCCACCCTCTGTCAGAAGCGAGAGACGGCGATCACCGTGTTCGCAGGAAATGAGCTGTCCGTTCTTATCGAGAAGCAGTCCGTTGCACCCGGGTTCGCCACCGTAGGGTTCCGCGCCGGTGTAGCCGGAGGGCTTCAGCCAGGTGTCGGCGCCCTTTCCCTCCTCCCATTTCACGACCCGGTTGTTGGGGATGTCGGAGAAGAGAATATGCCCTCCATACTCGTGGTCTTTTTCCGGAACCCAGACGGGACCTTCCGCCCACAGAAAGCCGGAGCTAAGTACTTCGATTTCGGCGTCTTTCGCGACGAGATCATAAAATTGGGGATCCTCGATGACTAATTCTCCGATTGTTGGGAAGTTTACTGAATCCTGACAAATTCCAGATTGAGTAAAAAGTATAGCGCTTGCGAAAAAGGCGGATGCAGGGAGTAGGTACGATTTGCGAATCATGTCGAAGGGTTGAATATATAGTGAACCGAACGTTCGGGAACTGAATTGTTTAACAAACAGATGAGTGACAAGGCAAGCGGGAAGGAGCCGGAAAATCGCAATCCGGACTTCGAGGATGACGATGTAACGATGCCGGTTGGTGCTGAGGTGCCGGTTGATCCGGAGGCAGGCGACCAACTTGATGTGGTCGAGCGTTGGTGGGACGAGGAGAAGACAGAGGAAAACGTTTCGGGAGCAGTGGAGCCGAAAGGTAAATTGCCGCAGCGGGATGAAACCTCGAAACCTCTCGATGATATCGGACTGCCTCCGAGGCGACGTGAGCCGCTGCGCCCGGATGATTCCCCTCCGGAAGCACCATTGGAACTGCCTGAATTGCCTGAGGTAGTCGCACCGGAAGAAGTGCTCGGGGAAAAGGCGAATCCTGTCGTTGTGGAAGCAGAAGGCGGGAGCGAAGCCAAAGTGGAGGAGCAACTGAAGGAAATTGAAAAAGAAGCAGTCGCAGAAGAAGCAGTAAAAGAAATCGTAGAGGAAGCCCCGGAGAAGAAAGCTCCCGATGCAGACCTGCCGGTGAAAAAGGAGAAAGGAGACTCCGGGGACGAAGTCGACGACGAGCCTCAAAGTAAGGAAGCATTGGAGGAAGAGAGATCCGATGATGAAGCAGCGAGTGACGAGGATCCCGCTTCCGCTGAGAAAGTCGATGAAGCAGTTGTTCCATTGACCCGCCCCGGGAAGCTCATCGTTCCCGCCCTTTCTCCGTCCGTGAGTGCCGGGGAAGAGGAGCTTCCGCCTCCACTGGACGAAGATGTTCCCCCGCCGTTAGACGAGGATGTTCCTCCGCCGTTGGATGAGGATATTCCTCCGACTTTGGATGAGCTTGTCGATGAAAGCGCGGGCGAAAACAGTAGGGAAGAGGGGGACAAAGATTTCGAAGACGAAGAGCCCGAAGAGCCCGAAGAGCCCGAAGAGCCCGAAGAGGCCAATGAGGATGCCGGGGATGACCCGGATCAGACGGAAGAGGACGGTGGAGATGCCGACGAAGAAGCGGGTGAAGAGACCTCCGACGCGGCCGAATCGCCGGAGGAGGAGCCGGATGCAACGGAAGACTCTGAAGAGGAAGCCGGTCCCGCTGAACAAGCGGAGTCCGACGAAGACAGCGAACCTGTCGAAAAAGATCAGGAAGCTGAGGAGGAAGAGGAGGAAACGGGAGAGTCCGACGGGGAGTCGGAGAAGTCGGATGGTGATTCCGTTTCCGATCCGGATGATGCGGAAGAAAAATCCGGAAGCACTGACGACTTCGACGATTTGTTCGGAGATTCCAAGCCGGAAGTTGCAGCAGCTGCGGTTGCGACGCAGAAAAAGCAAAAGTCGAAGCGTAAAGTCGGCTGCTGGACAATTTTCACGACATTGTTTTTTCTGGGATCCCTCCTGCTGTTCGCGGTGATCGCGGTGGCGGGATTTTTCGGCTACCAGAAGTTTCGGAATGTGGAGGAGGAGTTGAAGAAATTTGCGGAAACGAAACTTGCGGAGGAAGGCATCTTTCTCGATTACGAAGGCTGGAGCCTTAACCGGTTCCCGCTTGGACTCGGGTTGGAAGGCCTGACAATCTACGAGACGGAAGCGAAGGAGAAACCGCAGCTTCGCATTTCTGATCTTGCTCTGAACGCCGATTTTGTCGGACTTATCAAAGATCGAAAAACGGGAGGGGCGGCGGAAGTCCTTTTCGACGATTCGACCGTCACCTTTTTCGAAAACGGGGAACAGGTGGCTGAATTGACGGGGCTGGATGCGGAGATCGTTGCGAGTCGCGAAACCCTTATCATCGAGAGACTGGAAACCGTTCTCGGCGGACTCGACATCGAGGCCGACGGACAAATCAGGTTTGCCAAATCCGGGGAGAGTGAAGCCGGAGACGGGAAAAAACCGGACTCCGGAGAGAAAGGAAAGAAATCTCCGCTGGATCTCGATTTTTCGGCCATGCAGGAGTTGGCGGCGGTTCTCGAATTCGAAGCCAACGGCGCACCACCTTCTCTCGATATTGAGCTGGAATTCGATTCCGCAAATCCCGGGACGATGCAGCTTGTCGCGCGTTTTGACGGAGAGGATTTCAAATGGCGCGGGATCCCGGTTAACACCGCTACGATGCGCGCGGCTCTCGATCCTGCCACGAAACGAATCGAGATCCCGACCTTTCAAATCGGCTACGGAGAAGGCGTGATTGGCGGAGTTCTCTCCTTTGACCGGGAGACAAAGGTTTTTCATATCACCCAGTTGCAATCGACTGTAGACCTGGTTGCTCTCGCATCAGATTTTAATCCGGAAATTCGTGAGAGTCTCGGCATGATCACGATGGTGGATCGCCCGATGGTTCAGGTGAAAGGAGCGGTGCCGCTCGATAATCCATCGAATGCGGAACTGGAAATCAACTACGAGCAGCAGCACGGGATTTCGATCGCAAGCAGCTCCCGCGAGCTTCCGGTCAGCAATCTCCGGGGCATTCTGAATTTTTCCCGAGGTGCTTTGCAGACGGACAGTTTCTTCGGGCGGGTTCTCGGCGGAGATGTCGAAATCAACGGGGCTACCCGCCTCACGGCTGAGGAAAAACCTTTCAGCGGATTAATTGAGGTCAAAGGGATGCCGCTCTCTGAAGTGGCCGCGTATTTCGGCAAGGCGGATCTGGGAATGACAGGACTTCTCCATCTCGATTTTCGTGGAGTCGGATACAGTGATATCCAGAGGATTCGTGGAGGCGGAAAAGTGAGAATCACTGATTCAAAGCTTCCGGCCTTCCCGATTATCGGTCCCGTGCAGGAGCTGCTTGGAAAGATTATTCCCGCCTTTGGAATTCAAGGGGAGGGCAGCCTCGACGGAGCGTATCTTATCGAAAGCGGAGTGCTCCTCACTAATGATATGATTGTTCGTCAGTCTGGTGCCGAGCTCGTCACCAACGGATCGATCAAGCTTGAGCACCAGACCTGTGATTTTACGACAGTTGCCACGCTTCAGCCGACCCTTGCGAAAGCGACCGGCATGGAAGGGAAATCTATCACCATTGCAGGTGACGGCCCGATCTCGGAGCCGAGCCTGAAGTTGAAAGAGTTCCCGATTGATTTTGCTTCAGGTGAACTGAATGAAATTCTTGGTACCTCCCCCGAGACGCTCAAAGAACTGGAAGGGCTGCTGGGCGACAAGGAGCAGGCGGCGAAAATTCTTGGGAAAGAAATTGAAGAGGCAACCGGTGTGAATCTTGAAGAGGGAATCAACTCATTGCTCGACAGCTTTCTCGGAGGGGGAGGGGAGGATGAGTCCGAAGAAGAAAACGGGGATCAGTAGACAATGGGGAGAAATCCTGAAGAATCAGATTGGAAGGCATACAGCCGATCCATTCCGGAATGGAGAGATCGCTATTTCAAGAAGGTCAATTCAGAGTTGGTGAAGTTTCTCCAGCGAGAAGGGCATACTCCCACGGAGAATTTCCGGTATGCGTATGAGGAGGGGAAGGCGAGCCAAAATATTGGAGGATTGTCCGGGACACTATTCTCGCTCGAAAATGGCTATGTCCGTTTTTCTGATGTACTGGCACGGGCTGTTGGAAGAAAGGGATCTGGACATCTTCAGTGACGAATCGCGGGACCGCGTGATCGCCATGAAGGAAAGTCTCTGAGTCCACAGCCTGCGTATCCAACAGGGTTGAGTCGAAGCTCTTACCCTGTTACGTCGTTGACGTTACCCTGTTGTGATTCAAACCACCCGGTTTTTCTTTTCCCCTTTGCGGAAGGCTTCAATGTTTTCGACGACTCCGTCGATGAGACGCTGACGGGCTTCCAGAGAGCTCCAGGCGGTATGGGGAGTGATGAAGAGATTCTCGAGACCGGCTGTGAGAAAGGGGTGATCTGCTGAAGGGGGCTCCGGTGTGAGGACGTCGACAGCAGCCCCGCGGATCGTCCCGCTTTGCAGGGCTTCGACCAGGGCGGGTTCGTCGACAAGATCACCGCGCCCTGTGTTGATGAGAAGAGAAGACGTTTTCATTTTGCCGAGTGTATCGGCGTTAATGAAGTGGTGGGTTCCGGGAGTGAGCGGACAATGCAGAGTGATGACATCGGCCACTGCGAGAAACTCATCGAGAGGGAGCCGGGGCATGCCGCCGGTGGTATCCGATCCTTCACGGGCCAGTGCGATCACGTTCATGCCGAACGCGAGACCGATCCGGGCGACGGCCTTTCCGATTGAGCCGAGCCCGACAATGCCCAGCGTTTTTCCGGCCAGCTCACCAACGGGATAATCGAGGCGGGTAAAAATGGGGGACTCCGCCCATTTTTCCGGCTCTGCGGCGAAGCGGTGGACGTTGCTCTCCAGATTGAGTAAGGAAGCGAAGACGTGCTGGGCGACGGCTTCGGTGCTGTATCCGCTGACGTTGCAGACGGCGAGTTCACGCTCCTTCGCCGCATCGAGGTCGACGTTGTTCACTCCGGTCGCAACCACCTGGATGAGTTTCAATTTCTTTGCCGCATCCATTTCGGCGGGACCGATCACGACTTTATTGGAGAGAACAATGTCGGCGTCAGCGATGCGATCGGCGGTATCCTCAGGCAGGGTCATGTCATGCGAGATGACTTCGCCGAGCGCCTCCAAAGCGGAGAAGTCGACGTCCTCGGTGCCTGGGGCATTGCGGTCGGCGGTGGATCGGTCGAGAAAAACGATTTTGTCCATGTGGCGGGGGAAGAAGGTGTGAGTGAGAACTTTTCTGTTTTCTAACTACTCCACTTCTTTTCTACTTCAATTCTCAATGCTCTCCATCACATCGATCATTGCGATGGCGGCTTCGGCGGCTTCGCGACCGCGATTGAGTTCGTCGCCGAGAGCACGGGCCTCTGCCTGTTCGGTATTTTCGACGAGAAGAACTTCGTGGATGACCGGAATCAAATGCGAGACACTGGTCTGCTGGAGCGATTTCGTAATCGACTCGGCAATGAGGTCCGCGTGTGCGGTAGAGCCCCGGATGATGACGCCGAGAGCGACAATGGCGAGCGGTTGCTCTTCGCTGCAGGCTGCAGCTTCCACGACGACGGGGATCTCGAAGGCTCCGGGAACGCGGACCACTTTGATTTCCAGATCCGGGGCGAGCTTTTTGATCGTTTCACTCGCTGATTCAACGAGGGCGTCGGTGTAGGTGCTGTTGTAGCGGCTCGCGACAATGGTGAGCGTTCCGGCCCGGTCGAGGGCCCCGGGAGTTTCAGGTGCGGCTTTTGACATGGTTGTTAGAGAATATGGCCAAGCTTGTCGCGCTTGGTTTTCAGGTAGGCTTCGTTGTCGGGATTGGACGGGATTTTGATAGGAACTTTCTCGACGATTTCCAGATTGTGGCCGTCCAGTCCGACAACTTTCCGCGGATTATTCGTCATCAGGCGGATCTTTCGAACACCGAGGTCGTAGAGGATCTGAGCGCCCATGCCGTAGTCACGGAGGTCGGACCCGAAGCCGAGTTTTTCGTTGGCTTCAACCGTGTCGAGTCCCTCCTGCTGGAGTTTGTAGGCTTTGATTTTGTTGGCGAGACCGATTCCGCGTCCTTCCTGTCTCATGTAGACAAGGACGCCACGCCCCTCCTCGGCAATTTGTTCCAGGGCCGCATGGAGTTGGCTTCCGCAATCGCATCGGCGCGAAGCAAAAACATCTCCGGTGAGGCATTCGCTATG
>JAKSBG010000224.1 GCA_022361255.1 Verrucomicrobiales bacterium | reverse complement strand
TGAGAACTCCGGAGTGCTCGCTCATCGTAACTCGCTGGCAGAGGAATTGCAGGAAGCATTCAACGATCGCACCGGCCTTGTTGTGGGCTCTGGTGGGGGAAACTACACCAGCAACTATGATTACCTTCCGCTCATTACGGAGGCAAAGGGTGAGCTGCCCGGCTTTGGTTCGGAATTGAGCGCAATGGTCACACCGATGTGGCTGTTGAAAAACCTTCCCAACAACGTGCTCTGTCATGTCGGGATTCGCGGTCAGTTGAAAGGGACGAATGCCTGTATCACCAATCAGTGTGCCAGCGGAATCATGGCGGTGGCCGAGTCCGCCTGTGCAATTGTAAACGGTGAAGCGGACCGGATTGTTGCCGCTGGGCACGACGCGCCTTTTGAGCCGGAAATGGTTTTGAACTATCATCGTCTCGGATTGATGTCCTCGGAAGCACCCCGTCCTTTTGATCCCGGGCGGAGCGGGACTGTTTTCGGAGAGGGGGCCGCTTCTGTCGTTCTCGAAAAAGAAAGTGAGGCGTCGGAACGCGGAGCGAATGTGCTGGGGGAATTTCTCGGTTTCGGCTGCTGCAGCGAGGCCACCGGTATTCTTGATCTCGACCGGAACGGTGACGGTGTGTTCCGTGCGATTGAGCAGTGTCTCGATGATGCGGGACTCGAGGCTTCCGACGTGGGCATGATCTGTGCTCACGGTAACGGAACGGAAGCCTCCGACCTCACCGAGTCGATCGGAATCCGCCGGGCTTTCGGGGACGACATTCCGCCTGTAACCGGATTTAAGTGGGCCTACGGGCATCTTATTGGAGCATCCGGTATTGCTGATATCGTGGTGACTCTTGAGGCATTGAAGCAAAAGACTGTACCCGCGGTGGCGACGAGCACAGAGGTGGATAAAGAGATCGGAGACTTTCCCGTTGCGCTGCAAGCAACCGAACCTCGCAGCGACGTTGCTCTCGTAATCTGCCGGGGATTCGGCGGAATGAATGTGGTCGTGGCAATTCGTGCGTAGGGGCTATGCGGCAGGGAATCGACACCGTCGAAATCGCCCGGATCGAGAAGTTGCTCGCGGACCTCGACGACGAAGCCCTGCGTGATTTTTTCTCCGAAACCGAATTGGCGGATGCCGGAGAGGGAGGAGGACGTGCGCAAAAACTGGCAGCGCGGTTTGCAGCCAAGGAAGCCTGTTGCAAACTGTTTCCCAAAGAAATTTGTCTGGGCACGATTGAACCGGTGGATTTCTCGGTATCGAGAAACGGTTACGGCCAGCCCGAAATCGTGCCGACGGAAAAAGGCAGGGCCGTGATGAATCTGCACGGCGTTTCTGAAATCGGGCTTTCCATGACCCACACAGAAACGAGCGCTACCGCAATTGCCTCGGCGGAAGTCGATCCGGTCCGGGCTCCCTGGTATGGAAAACTGGTCTATCATTTGATTCCGGTCCGGAGAAAAGTCGTGCTCGAAAACCTCGACCGCGTTTTCGGGAATACGATGGAGCGGGAGCAGATCATTGCGATTGCGCAGGCATTTTACGGCCATCATCTGAAGTGTTTCGGAGAGTTTGTGAAAATGGCATTTCTCTCACAGGAGGCGAAGAAGAAGCTCATTCGTATTGAAGGAGGTGAGCATCTCGAGAACGCCCGTGAAGAGGGAAAAGGAGTCCTGTTGCTGACGGGGCATTTCGGCAACTGGGAGGTTTCGACTGTGGCGGGAATTTCCCAGTTCGAGGAATACCACGGTCTGTTTCATTTCATCCGCCGTCCTCTGAAACCGAAATGGTTCAACGACTTCGTGATGCGCCGCTTTCGCAATGCGGGTTTCGGAACGCTCGACAAGGCGGGGTCACTCGATGACATTCTCGATCTTCTGGAAAAGAACGAAATCGTTGTTTCAATTTTCGATCAGTTCACGGTGAAGAAGTATGGGATCCCCTCAGAGTTTTTCGGGCACCAGGCACACACTTTTAAAAGCCTCGCGGTGCTGGCGCAGTTTACCGGAGCACCGGTAATTCCCGCATCAAGCTGGCGTGAGCCGAACGGGAAGCACGTTCTGCGGTTCGAAGCCCCTGTCAAAGTGGAGACGGAAGGCCGGACGCGTGACATCATCAGCCGGAATACGAAACGGTTTAATGAAGTCCTCGAGCGCATCATTCTCCGCCACCCGGAGCAGTGGATTTGGATGCACAAACGCTGGAAGAAGGTTCGCGAGGAGAGGTGACCGGAGACGAAAAAAGCCGCTCCCGTTTCGGAAGCGGCTTTTCGCAAAAGACGGGAAACCGTCCGGCAAATCACATCGCCATCGCGGTTTCTTCGCGGTCGGAGAAGAAATCGTCATCGTCTTCCTCACCAGCTTTGCGTAGCGGGCGGGGACCGGGATCTTCTTTCTTCTGCAGGGCGCGACGGAGCTTTTTCAGGGCGATATTCTGCAACTGACGAATCCGCTCACGGGTCACACCAAATTCCTGGCCGACCTCCTCAAGCGTTTTCGGCTTCTGGCCGGCGAGGCCGAAACGCGCGTCGATGATCTTGCGTTCACGCTCGTCGAGAACCTCAAGAAGGTCATCGAGTTGCATGTGCATGTTCTTGTGGCTGAGAAGCTCCAGTGGTGTTTGTGCTTTCTCATCACCGATGATCTCACCGAATTCCGTGTTGTCGTCGTCACTGATGGGAGCATCGAGCGAGGCAGGACGCAGAGCTGCGGACTTGAGATGCGACAGCTTGGCGCGATCGATCCCGATTTCCTCGGCCAGCTCCTCATCGGTGGGCTCGCGTCCGAGTTCTTCGGAGAGAACCATGGCAACACGGCGCATTTTCGAAATTTTGTCCACCATGTGGACGGGAAGGCGGATCGTCTTACTCTGGTTGGCAAGAGCACGCTTAATGGACTGCTTGATCCACCAGGCTGCGTAGGTGGAAAGTTTTCCCCCTTTGTTCGGGTCGAAACGCTCAACGGCTTTCATCAGGCCGATGTTCCCCTCTGAGATCAGATCGAGAAGAGGAAGGCCGTAGTTTGCGTAGTCCTGTGCGATCTTCACAACCAGACGCAAGTTGGCCTTGATCATGTGAGCACGGGCCTCTTTGTCGCCGTTCTTGATTCGATCAGCGAGTTGAACCTCTTCTTCCCGGGTGAGCAGCGGGGTTTTACCGATCTCCCGAAGGTAGATCTTGATTCCCCCATCCATTTCTAAGTTGGCCATGGTTTTTGTTGTTGAGTGTAGTAGTACGGATCGTGACGTATTTCGAAGGAAAATAGAAGCAGGAATTGCTCCAAATCAGTTTCTCCCCGATAACGTCGGGTTCAGGTGAGGGAGCGGGGGATTCGGTCGGCCGGGTCAGAGCTGATTCCTGTTCAACGCAGGGGCTCTCTTCTGTTAGTAACGTGAAGCCGTGGTGTCGATCCTCGAAGATGTTTCACCGCTGTCCTGTAGTCTGAGTAAGTCGGGTATTATATCTGTTCAATAAAAATGCAATCAAAAAATGAGTGTTTTCGACGATTTATTTAACTTTTATGGAATTTCAAGTGATTGCGCAAGAAAATAATCGTCTTTTTGCGCAGAGACGGAGGAGAAAGAAAACTTCGTCGCATCCGGTTCTACGTCTGCGTGTAGACGTATGATACGGGGAAAAATACAACTGTTGCCGAATCAGTAGCCGAGGCCCCATTCGCTGCTGCGCTGCGGCTCGCTCGGGGGCGCTTTTCCACTCGAAGGATCCGTCACCGGTCCCATCGTCATTCTCTGCCCGAGCTCGAGGATCCGGTTGCGTTGGCCGAGGCGTTCGCAACAGGAGGTGAATTCTTCCGGGGATACATTACCGGTATCAAACAAATCGAAATGCGCTGGCATGACGATATTCGTACTGATTGATTTGGCGAGGGCGGCGGCTTCAAATCCGTTCAGGGTGTCTCCTCTTTCGCCGGTTTTCTCCTCCCCGTTGATGGGAAGCAACGCCAGGTTGATGGGCCAACGTCGAATTTGTTTGATGAGGTGGGTATGCCAGGTTGTCTCTCCGCTGACATAGACGCTGAACGGGCCGAAAATAATGACGAATCCGAGATCAATCGAATTGCCGTATTCGTCCCGTCGAATCTTCGGGGTCGCGGCGTCGATTCCGTGAAAGTCGAAAGGGGGAACCGTGTCATGGGCCCCGGCGTTCACGGTAATGATCGCCGGATCTGCCGAGCCGAGGGCTTCGATTGCCTTTGTCTTGGAACCAGCCGGAAGAATGATCTTCAGATTCGGATTTGCCGCAAGAAGAGGGAGGATAGTCTCCGTATCAAAGCGGTCGGGGCGCAGGCTTGTGCAGAGTACGAAGTCCACTCCGGAAAGTTTGAGCGGATCAACAACTCGCTCCGAAACGCGGTTGCAGGGAGTGTCGGTCCCGCGATTCGCCCGGGTGATGGAGTCAGACAGGTAGGGATCGATCAGCAGTCCAAACCCGTTCCATTTGATGAGAAAGCCGCTCTGGCCCATCCACCAGACATGAATTGCCCCTGTCACCTTGTCAGCCGAGTGGAAATCTTCGACAAAGTCCTCGTCTTTCTGCAGCGGAACAATCATGGGAATCCTGGCGAGAAGCGGAAACTACGCCCCCGGAAGCGGTAACATGCATTCATTCGGGCCGTTTCACAAGTCCCGCGGAATATAAAGAATTCCGAAAAACCAGAGAAGCTAGAGAGTTAAACGGGAGAGTCGTAGCCACCGACTCAACTGATCGGCTCTGTGGCACGCTTCTTTGGTCGCTTCGGCAATTGAATTTCGAGCAGCTGATTCGGCTCCACTTTTTCCAGCGATTTCACCGGCTCCTCGTTGCCGGGATAGAAAACTTTCACTGATTCAATGATATCGGCCTCGCCCAACCCAATCGTGAAATCGGCGGAGTCGTCGACAACCCGTTCGATCGAGTGGAGAACCCAGTCGGAATCGCGGACGACCAGCGAAACCCTCGTTCCGGGGACATACTCACTGAGAGAAAGGCGAACCCAGGACCGGATATCACCGGAGGCTTCGAAGAGGCGGATCTGTCCGCTGCTGTTGCGGTAAATGAGTTCGGCGGCACCGTTGCGATCCAGGTCGCTTCCGGCGAATTGAACCGGCTCGTCGAGGTAGCTGATTCCGCTTGCGACGGAGACTTCGCGAAAGGCAAGTCCCCCGCGATTCCAGAGAACACGATTGATTTGCAGCGGACCGGTTCCGAGAATGAGTTCTTCGAATCCGTCGTTGTCCATATCGACCGAGCCGACGGAAGTCACTTTTCCAATGCCGGACAGTCCGATTTCTTCCGTTACATCGAGAAACGAAAGGTCACCTTCGTTGGCATGGAGAGAAACGTTTCCCTCGCTGTCGATTACGGCGAGATCGGTTTTCCCGTCATTATTGCAATCGAACGGGTAAACTTTTCCGTTCGTTGCCGCGCCGAGACCGGTTTCGGCGAGTATATCGTCAAAGCGCTGATCCAGCCAGTTCGCTGCCGGGCGGTTCACGCAGAGCCGGTTGCCAAGCTGAGCAATGCCCAGGAAAAAATCGGGAAGCCCGTCACCGGAAATATCGCTGACAGCAATGGACTCGACGCCGCGCGGAATCCACAATTTCAAATCCCATGCGACGGGTTGAAAGGTTCCGCCTTCGGTTTGGTGGTAGAGCTCGAGGGGCTGATCGGTGCTGCCTACGAGAAGGTCCTGCCGTCCGTCGGCATCGTGATCAATCCATGCGGCGGTTTTTGTGTCGCGAAAGGCGAGGAGCCCGCTTTCGATCGTAATGTCGGTGAAAATTCCCGATCCGTCATTCCGGAGCAGGGAGTCCGGCATTCCCTCTCCCCGGGTGACGTAAAGATCGAGGTCACCGTCCCCGTCGAAATCGGAGGGGTAAAGTCCGTTTCCGGGATGTGCGAGAGTGTGGCTGTCGATAGGGACGGGGCCTCCTGCGCCGGCAAGTTTGCTCATTCGACCCCCTCCCTGGTCAATGATCTCCGGGTCAGGTTCCGAGTCAAAATTTCCGACTGCAAAGGGTCCCGAAAGCTCCCCGGGCTGGGAGGCGAAATGAACGGATAGGGTGTCTGATTCCGGTTTCGGCGTGGTATTCTGGCGAAGCGCTTCGGGCAATTGATCCGGTGTGATGTTCAGCGCAGCGAGAGCGAGATTGAACTGCCAGAGTTCCTCGGCGGAAGGCTCGCCGAGATCGTCCTTTTTCATCGTTGTGATGAAATCCCGAAGCCATGCCTCATCCTGCGGGTCAGCCCCTTCGGGAAACGGAAGGGGGGCGTCAGGAAGGCTCGCGAGAAGTTTTTCGCCTGTGTCGGGATTGGTGGAACGCGGCTCTTCTTCGGCGGAACGTTCATTCGCGAGCGTTCCGAGAATTTGCTCCATCGACTGCCCTTGAAAGCGCGCCAGCTCACGCCGATCAAGCCGTTTCGGGCGGGAGGGCGGAATTTCCTCTGTGAAGACAGGATCGCCGAAATCAAGAAACGGAAGGCGGTCGCGGAAGAGAAAAAGTCCGACCGCTGTTCCGATAGCAAGCCCGAGAAAGGCGAAGAGTATGATCCGTTTCCGCATCGCGGGCATTATATCAGATGCGGACCGGTCTGCATGTAGTTAGTTCAACTGAAATTTTGCCACTTCCGCAATACTTCCAGAGCCGCTCCGGAGTCGATCACTTCATTGGCTCTCGCTAGCCCGGCCTGCAAATCCGGCTCGAGACCTGTGATAACAAGTCCGGCAGCGCAGTTCAGCATGACGATGTCTCGTTTCGGTCCCTTGTCGTTTCCTTCCAGAATGGCGGTGATGATTTCCCCATTCTCCGTCGCCTCTCCTCCCTGCAATTCGCTGATTTCGGCAGGCTTGATGCCGAGCGAACCGGGTTGAACGGGTGAGGAAACAGGGTTGGGTGCGGTATCGAACAGGGTTGTGTCTCCGATCGTGGAAAGTTCGTCCATGCCGCCGGCTTCGCCGGCACTTCCGTGGACCGCCCAGGCGCGCTCGCGACCGAGTCGCTTCAGAATATCGGCGAATACCGGACAAACTGTGCATCGGCCCGAACGGGCAAGAGAGCCAACGCCACCACCGCCCCGAACACCCAACCCAGCTTCTTGTACCCGACCTTCATCTCGACCTCCTGCGTGTTTTTGAGACCGCCAGA
>JAKSBG010000142.1 GCA_022361255.1 Verrucomicrobiales bacterium | reverse complement strand
TAACTAATGTGGAGACTAGAAGAGAAAAATTAAAATTTTACAAGAGGTTATAGACTCTACTTCACATTACCAAATGTGCAATATTCGTCACATAACGTGGAGCTCCACATTATGCGACGAACTTGGCTACTTATCCCTGGGCCAACAAGGCTCGCATCTGTTCTTCCAGGTCATTAGCGCCCGGCATCAACACAAATCCACTGTGATCACGACCAATTTACCCTTTGCTGACTGGGGCAAAGTCTTCGATTCGACTACCGTGGCCACCGCCATCGCCGATCGACTCGTCTACAACTCCGACGTGCTGATCTTGGGTGGCGAGAGTTATCGACGAAAACTGACCTAAGACCCGCAGAGCGGCTCCTTATCCCAGGTGACCTCGAAGCCCACGCCCGCTGGTTGCCGATGAGCTCACCTGTGGCCGTTTATCCTATAGCGCCAGCGCCACCTACCGGGCTTCTGGGTAGTGGCGAGCGGAGTTATCTTTCCCTGGGCCAACCGGGCTCATCGGTCCTGTTCCGGATCATCAGCGAGTCGCACCACACGCATCCCACGTGATGGGCCTTGACGGATAGGAAGCAGGAGGTGAGGACAAATCCTGGTGGCCACAGCGATCGCCGACCGGCTCGTACACCGCTCGGAAGTTCTTACCTGGGGAGGGTTCTTATCGAGGTAAACTGACCAAAAACCACAGAGCTCTTACAACTGCAGAGGGCAATTTGACGTGAAAAATGGCCCCCATAACCGCTTGCGCCTTATTTTCGAGACAAGGCGTCAAGGCACCACTGCGCCTTCAAGATGGCCTGGCCAACTTTGAAACCGGTGATTTTGGTAAAGTTTGTGACCGGTGCTAATACTCCATGAACAGGATGATGGAGAGTTTCAGGTCATGGAGAATAAAGTAGGAACTGGTTACCGCAGATATTTCTCACTTCATCAACTTCAGTGGCTTGATGATTAGCTCATTTATAATTGGCAGCAGGCTGGAGACCAGAGGCAAAAAC
>JAKSBG010000090.1 GCA_022361255.1 Verrucomicrobiales bacterium | reverse complement strand
CGGCTGCGAATCTGCGCCTGATCGAAGAGGATTCGGTCGAGGTGTTCATGCATGTTGGTGTCGCCCGGGGCCATATTGCAGCAGACATCGGAGAGCATGTCGATTCAACAGAATTTGTTGAGACCGATCCAATTATCCGTAGCGTAATGGGTAACGGGATGAGTAACACAAGACAACCTTCCACCGCCGAGCTTCGCTGGGACTACGCCGAAAGGGTTCTGCGCCGTGCGGACCTCGCAGAAAACCCGATAGAACAATTCGGAGCCTGGTTCTCCGATGCCCTCGATAAAAAAATACGGGAACCGAATGCGATGACGCTTTCGACAATTGGCCTCGATGGAAACCCGACAGCGAGAACGGTATTGATGAAAGACTTTTCAGACCGTGGTATTTCGCATTTCACCAACTACACCAGTCGAAAAGCGAGGGAGATGGAGGCGCACCCGAATGTTTCGGCTCTGTTTCTCTGGAAGGAGCTGGAGCGTCAGGCGCACTTTCGCGGGCGAATCGAAAAGCTGTCGCCGGAAGAGTCGGACGAGTATTTTTACTCCCGTCCCTACAACAGCCGCATCGGGGCATGGGCTTCGCGACAGAGTGAAATGATTCCTGATAGAAAGTGGCTCTCGGATCGTGTCGAGAAGTACGAGAAGAGATATCCGGAAACAGATCAGAAAGACTGCGTGCCCCGTCCCGACTTCTGGGGCGGTTACCTGCTGGTGCCGGAATCAATCGAGTTCTGGCAGGGGCATTCGGGGAGAAAGCACGACCGCTTTGTCTACACGCGAAAGAGCGACGGATGGAGCATCGAGCGCTGGAGCCCGTAAGTTGAATCAATCCGGTTGTATGAGTACACAAAAACGCCCCCGCGGTTTCGTGCGCGGAGGCGTTTATCTAAAATCGCTTGTTCTCGGTAAGTGCTTCCGTGTTCGGGGAAGTGGGAGACAGCTTCGTTGGAGGGGGGATTCGAAGCTTTCTCCGGTTGCAACCCTTAACGGGCGCCGAGGAATTCGATCAGTTGGTTGTAAACCGGCTTGATGTCCTCTTCGTTTCCGCTCTCCTGAGCTGCCATGATTTCGGCAATGCTCTCGGCGATTGTGTTGCGGAGGCGTGTCACCATTTCGATTCCCTTGCGGGTGATCTGGACCATCACCTTACGGCGGTCATCGGCGGCATGGAGACGCTGGACATAGCCAAGCTTTTCGAGGCGATCAACCAAACCGGTAGCGGCTGCGGTTGAGTGGCCCATTTTTTTCGAGATATCCGTCATTGTGAGGTAGTCCTCATTGGCGAGATATCCGAGTAGGAAAAATTGTGCGTAGGAAACGTTTCCTTTGTTCAGCTCCTTCGAAAGGTCGAGGAGAAAGGATCGCTGCGTGAACATGATAAAGTCCGCGAGACGATCGACGGTTGGCTCAGCGGCCGTATTTTCTTCTGATAATTGCATAATGGTTACCTCCTGGCGATTTTAGGTTTTGTTAGCGATGGTAAATAAAACACTCTCAATTTCCTCACGCAACTAATTTATTAGATTTTTCATAATTATTAGTAAATTAGATCGTCTCAGCCACGTGTAATTTTAGAATACCTTGTCATTCTTTTGTAATTTCGCAATCTCAAATTGTAAATTTGCGTTGATTATCGAAAATGAGAGGTAGTTCTGTAGAATGTATCACCCCTGCAAGATCGCGTCCAGTTTGAGATTTCTTTCCGGAAACAGTGGACTGTGTCAGATTCCTGCTTTTCAGTTCCTCTCCGGAAGTCATATCGACACGCCGGCCCCCGTATTTTATGCGATTCCTGCTCACAGATGACTTTTGGGCCCTCGATGCCCTTTCTCCCGCAGAATGGCATCTTGTCGCGGAGTTGCCGGCTGCAGCAACCGCATCCAACTACCGTTCCGGTTCGTCAGAGCGGCTGTTTCCCTCTCCTGTTTCACCGGAGGAACTCGCTGATGAAGAGACGATTTCGCAAGTTGATGACTGGAAGCGATTCGTCCAGCCGGACCTCGAAGAATTGTTTCAGGATGCCAGAAAGACCGTGGAAAGAGACATCGAAGGCGTGGAAAAAGTTTCTGCATCCGAGTTTCTATCTCCTGATGAAATCAAGGAGATAGACGTGGAGCTGCCGGATCTGCGACGGGTTGCCGTGTCGAAGGACCATACGGAGGCCTGGTACAGCACTCTCAACCAGGCTCGCATTTTACTGAACGAGGAACACGACCTCGCCGAGTCAGAGGAGCGGATGCTCGCTCACATGGACGCGGCTGATGATATTGACGAGGCCAGGTTTCTTCTTATTGCTCAATACGAGATGTATTCGGCAGTCCAGATTATGCTGGTGGAACACGTCATGGAGCTTTGACATGGAACAGTCGTTTGTCGAAACGGGTCGGGGACGCTGGGAGCAAATCGCTTCCCGACCGTCTCAGGAGCAAATCGATCGATTCGACGAAGCGATGACTCTCGCACGGCAGGTGAGGCAGAATGCTCACGCTCCGTATTCCCGATTCCAGGTAGGGGCTGCTGTCCTGATGGACGGAGAATGGTTTGTCGGATGCAATGTTGAGAACGCCAGCTATGGCGCCACGATCTGTGCGGAGCGCAATGCGATTGCTGCCGGAATCGCTGCCGGGAAAAAAACGATCGAACTCATTGCGATCACGACCGGTGCCGATCCCGGCGTGCCGATGGGCAACCGCTCCCCTTGCGGAATGTGCCGTCAGGTCATTTCCGAATTTTCAGGAGAGGGAACAATCGTTTTGCTCGATGGGGGAATGTCAGATGACTTCGATTTTACCGGTGAGGCAATCTCGTTCGAACAGCTGCTGCCGTGGCAGTTTGAGTTGGAAAAAAACTGATCACGTCTCTTCCGGCGAGAGATCTTTCGCGCTGCGGTCGTCTTTTTCGATGTCGGCGAATTCCACGCCTGATCGGCTTGCCTCATCGCGACCGACACGAAGGACTTCGGCATCGTCCACTTTCTCCAATCTCGTGTAGCCGGGATGGTGCGATTCCTTGTAGGGATCGTTCGACGCTGCGTTGTAACAGCAAATCATGGCCCAGCGGGAATGTTCCGAATGGTTCGGACCCGATGCGTGAAGTGTATTGGAATGGAAAAAACGGCGTCACCCGGATCCATTTCTGCATAGACCAGATCGAGCCTCTTTTTTGCTTCTTCGACCCGCTCAATATCCGCGCCTGCCTGTTCGCCCGAGAGAATGTGATTCACCCGGCCCATTTTGTGAGACGACCGCAGCAACTGCAGGCACCCGTTTTCCTTCGTCGCCCCGTCCACCGCGATCATTACGCTGCAAAGGTCCGGAAAGAGTAGGCCGTTTTGATACCGGTAACCGTAGTCCTGGTGCCAGGCCCATGCACCGCCGACGCGCGCGTCTTTCAAAACCATCTTGGAATGGTAGTGATAGACCTCGCCTCCGATAAGCTGCTCCACGGAATCGACCACCCGGCGGCACCGGGCAAACATACCGTAGATGCCATCTCCCGGGTGATTCCACAGGGAAAGGCGAACCCGGTTGCCCTCTCCGTCGTCAAGGGCCGTCGCAGCGTCGTCGAGCGCCTTGTCGTGGTGGGCCACTTCCCCCAGCAACCCAATTTCCTCATTGTCGAAGAGTCCGCGGGCGAAGACGTAGCCATCGCGTTCGTAGTTGAGAATGTCCGATTCGGAGAATTTCCCGCTCATTGCCTGCTATGAAAACACAATCCCGTTTCCCCTGTAAACCTTCGGTTTTCTTCAAAAATCGGCACAAACATCCAGAAATCAGGAATAATTGTGAATTTTATAGTTGAGAATTTTCTCAAATCTTATTATTATTTATGAAAATTCGAAACCGCACGCATGATTCACGCTCTTTTTTCCTTTTGCGCCAAACTTGGACTCTTTGCCATTTCGGTCCTTCTCGGGATGGCCGGCTACCTTTATGTGAAAGCAAAAGGAACGGATACTGCGCTGGAAACCTCGATGGCGGATGTCGCCCTGGCCACGACCTATCGGGAAGTTCCCTTCGATGCGAAGCCCGCCCTGCTTGCCCGGGTGGTGAAGCCCGTCGACGTCGGTGGCGATGCTTTCGGCACTCTCTACATCCTCCAGAAAGATGGGAAAGTCATTCGCACGAATCCGGAGAACGGGGCAATGGCGGTCTCCACCCAGTTTGCCGCGCTTGCTACCGGCGCCACTGATTCTACTCTCGGATTTTCTGCGATTGCGATTCACCCGGAATTTCTCGTAAAGGACCGTCCCGGTTTTGGGAAGTTCTACGTTGTTGTTGCCGAGAAAGCAGGTACTGCTCCGGTTGATTTTCGTCCGGAGTTCGGAACGAAAGGGGAAAACCATCAGGACGTTCTCTATGAATTCACCAGCGAACACCCGATGGCAGGGAACTTTCGCGGAAAGCGGCGGGAGCTGATGCGTTTCAGTCAGCCCGGCCCGCGGAACAATGTGGACAGTCTCGCCTTTGACCACCACGGATTTCTCTACATCGGAGTCGGCGACGGGGATGCCGCCGACGTAGCCCGGAAGAGTCCCTCAAAGAATGCATCTTCACTGAAAAATGCCTACGGAAAAGTGCTGCGCATCAATCCGACGGGGAACAATTCCAAAAATGAAAAATACGGAATCCCTGAGAGCAACCCTTTCCAGATCGTTACTGAGGCACTTCCGGAACTCTGGGCATTTGGACTGCGCGCACCGCACAGCCTGTATTTTGATCCCTACAACACTTCGCTTTGCATTGGCGAGCGTGCCTACGGCGGAATTGAAAAAGTGAATCTCAGCCACATGGGCGGAGAGCATTTTGGATGGGATATCACCGAGGGTGGTGCGCTGTCCAGCATGGCCGCCCGTGCGCAACTCGAAGAAATCGTTCAGCCGCCGGTGTTTGCTCTCAGTCGCAAATCGGGCATGATCGGAACCAACACCGGAAACCTCGTTTACCGCGGAGAAAATTTCCCCTCGCTCGCTGGAAAGCTGATTTTCGCGAGCCACGACGGACGCATTCTCGTTTCTTCACCGAACCGGGCCGCCGACGGGGAAAGAAATACGATCACAACCCAGGCCCTCAACCTGGGAGAATTTTCCCGCAAAAAATTCTCCGCCCTTCGCAGCTCGCCGCGGGGAGAGTTGATTGTTCTTTGTGAAGACGGATCCGTCTACGAAATGCAGAAGCAGGACTCGATCGGCAGCGAGAGAAAGCGCCAGCGCGCGCTATTCTGCCAGTTGTAGGATATTCGAAAACCGAGGCTAAACAGGGTTCAGTCTGTGACCAAACCCTGTTTGCTGCTTCACCCGACCCTGTTGGATTCCGACTTACTGCCAACTGCCGTCAATGAGGCGTTGCGTCGGACCTTCGTAGTCATCCCTGAGGATTTCCGGAAGACGGTGCGGACGGACGGCGTCGAAACATTGCAACATTCCGAAACGGAGCATCGCCCCGGGGATACCGACGGCAGTGAATCCAGGATGGCCGGTGGCCGGATACGGACCGCCGTGGTTCATCGCGGGGGAAACGGCGACACCGGTCGGCATTTTGTCATTGAGAAGTCGACCGACTTTCTGGCGAAGAATGGGAGCCAGTTTGTCGTAGGCGGCATCGTCGCTGCCATCCGTCGCGGAATAGATGCAGCCGGTCAGGTTGCCTTCCAGCGTGGCAAGCACGGCAGCCGCTTCGTCGAGATCGGCCGCTTCCACGATCAGAGAGCTGTTACCAAAGGCTTCGGTCTGCATGGTTTCGGGGTCACGGATAAAGGCTGCACCGCTGACGCGCAGGATGGTGTTTGCCGCGCAATAGCCGGTTCCATTTCCGTCACCTGTTCCGCAAAGTACTTCCGCGCCCGCTTCCTTGAGCGTCTCGTGGCTGCGATGCAGCGATTTTTCCACTGCTGACGAAAGCAGAGTGCCGGATTGCGCTTCGGAGAACTGTTGCACGACCGAATCGACAAAGGCATCGGCAGCGTCGTTTTTCAAAACCAGAACCATTCCCGGATTGGTGCAGAACTGTCCGGTTCCCATGAGGCAACTTCCCGAAAATTCGGTGGCAAGTTCAGCTCCTTTCTCTTCCAGTGACCCCGGAAGAAATACGACCGGATTCACGCTGGAGAGTTCGAGATAAATCGGTTTTCCGGCGTTGTCGGCGGCCTGCTTCAGAGCGAGTCCTGCTCCGCGGCTTCCGGTGTATCCGGTTGCCCCGACCCGTTCATCTGTCACCAGTTGTTCACCTACGGCATGGCTCGTCCGGTAGACCATCTGCACGATTGCAGAGGGCATGTTCGTTTCGCCCGCTGCGTCGAGAGCGCATTCAGCAAAGATTTTCGTTGTGCCGGGATGGGAGGAGTTTGCCTTGGCGATGACGGGGTTTCCCGCTGCGATTGCGGCAGCGAAGTCTCCGCCGGAAGCACTGCCGAAGGCGAAGGGGAAATTGTTCGGGCCAAAAACGCAAACGGGGCCAAGGGGGCCATAGCACGAACGAATGTCGTTTGCGGAATCGACGACGGGTTGCTTCCAGTTGCCGGAACGGGCCGCCGCAGCCGCCTGGCGCAACTGCCCTGTCGTTCGGGGAAGCTCGACATCAGCAAGACGGGGAGACTCCGGCAGAGCTGTTTCGGCATGGGCCATTTTGACTAGATCATCGGCGCGGGCCTCGATCCGGTTGGCCATCGCCTCAAGGAATTCGGCGATCCGTTCTCCCGGCATAGACTGCATTTCCGCGAAGGCGGATTCAGCAGCAGCGAGCATTGCTTCGCAATCCGCCCACGAACTCACCGGATACGTTGCCGGAAGGGCTTCTTTGGTGGATGGATTGTCGGCCTGGAAAGTGCCGGTGGAGTCCGCAGCGCGCCATTCGCCTGCGATCAAAACGGGTTCGATGCTCATGTAGGTCGTGGAGTAAGATAAAGTTCACGACCTTCCCAGAGGGGCGTCGGCTCGTCAAGTGGAGGGTCCGCCATCTTCCAGCACAAGATCGAGCGGATGATGCGAAAGGCAGCGATAGCCGTCAGCAGTGATGAGGTAGTTGTTTTCCAGTCGCAGACCGCCGTGGAGTGACTCGTGATACAGTCCGGGTTCGAATGCGACGAGGTCTCCCTCTTCAAAGGTGTCATCCCAACCGGGATTGATGCGAGGCACTTCATGCGCATCGAGACCGACTCCGTGTCCTGCGTGATGGAAAAATGAGTAGCCGTTCCACCCATCCAGCTCGCCGTGAACAAAGTCATACATTTCGCGGCAGGACTGACCGGGTTTGAGAAAATCTTCTCCCGCTTTCATGACCGAGACGACCTTCTCCCACGTGGCAATCTGTTCATCAGTCGGTTCGCCGTTTACGGAAAAGGCGCGGCAGAGATCGCTGCGATATCCCCGCACGCCGACTCCCACATCGAGCACAAAAATTTCCTCTGCTTCGACTTTCCGGTTGGGTCGTGCGAAGCCGCCGGGAACGCCACACTGGAAATCCTGTCCCCAGCCGGAAAGAAATTCGCCGGCCGCGTAGGTGGCTTCCTCCAGCATGGCAGCCATGACCTCCACTTCTTCCACTCCCGGTTCGATCATCTGCCGTGCGGTATGGTAGGCACGGTCGGCGCAGTCGATCGTGAATTCAAAGGCGGCAATTTCGTCTGAATCTTTGTGCCGGCGGATATACTGGTATTCCTGCGTGATGTCGCGACACTCAGGTCCCTTCAGCATTGCTGCCGGGGTCTGGTGGCATGTGCCGATGGTTTTGAGTCCTGCGAGATGCGGATTCAGCTGCTCCGCTACGCAGCCTGCGAGATTCTCCTTCAGAGTGAAAAGGTGATTGGGGACGTAGGGGACGATCTCATCTGCGGCAGGCGCTGCGGGGTCTTCGAAATGTGTCACGATTGTTGCTCCACCGTCCGTCTTTATCAGCACAGCAGTTGGAGTGAGCGGTTGCTCATGCCAGTAACCGGTGAGGCAATAGACGTAGTGCCGGTCATACATCACCGCTCCGTCCAGATTGTTCCCGGAGAGAAAGGATCGCAAGGCATCCTGGCGCTTGCGGCAAAGAGTGGCATCGAGTGTGGGAGGTGTTCCGGACATGAGTGAATCCTATGCGCCTGACGCTTCCGTTTTCAAGGCCTGAAATGGGCGGAATTCAGACGCCTTCTGAATCAGTTACTGCCTTTCACTTCCCGTAGTAACTCCCGCAGTTCCGCTACCACTTCCGGATTTTCCTCCCATAGATTCTTCGTTTCTGACGGGTCGTCCCCGAGATGATACAGCTGCCCTTCCGGTCCGCCGACTTTGCCCGGATCCAGTTCCCGTGGAATGGAGAAACCACCGGATCCACGGTGCGGGGTCATCTTCCAGGGACCCTTACGAATCGCGAAAACACCCCACAGGGAATGATGCACTGCGAATTCGCGCACCGGCGTTTCCGGTTTTTCCGCCAGCAATGCAGGAAGGATATTTCGACCATCGGGACCGGCACCTTCTGGTAGATCAGTTTCAGTGATCGCGGCGCAGGTGTTGAGGAGGTCAGTGAGTTCGATGAGTTCATCGCTTACTGTTCCCGCCGGAGTTTTACCGGGCCAGCGAACGACGAAGGGGACGCGGTGACCGCCCTCCCAGATATCCGCTTTTGTCCCGCGCAGGTGCATGTTGCCCTGGTGCCCGAATTCTTTCATCGCGGTTCCGCGACCACGCACTTTGTAGTGGGCTACGTCGTCGGCTTCTTCCGGGTTCCACCAGTGATAAAGCCCCCCGTTGTCGGAGGTAAATACGACGAGGGTGTTGTCGGCGAGACCGGTCCGGTCCAGTGTTTCCATCACTGCACCGAGAAAGGCGTCTGTTTCGACGACGAAGTCTCCGTAGAAGCCGGCTTTACTCGTATTGCGATATTCCTCGTTCGGCACGACGGGGAGATGCGGAGAGGAAAGAGGAGCGTAGATAAAGAACGGTTTCTCCGGGGTATTCGCCTGCTCTTCAATGATGCGGACGGCTTCCCCGGCAAAGCGGGGCATCACGCCGTAAATGGAAAAATCCGGCGAACGGACACCTTCATCAACAGCGATAAACTCCGTGCGGATTTTATCCTGATGCAACACGGGAAGCCGATAGGGCAGATCATCCACCATGTAGCAAAACGGAGACATGTTGAGCGACGCGGAAATGCCGAACCAGGTATCGAAGCCGACATCGACGGGTCCGCCTTTTACGGGAACCGAGTAGTCGACGTCCAATCCGGGCCGCGGCGGGGATCTCCGGTCAATCGATACAGCGGGTACCGGGTCCCCCTTCTTATCGGTCCAGTGCATACCCAGATGCCATTTGCCCACGCAATGGGTGTCATATCCCGCCTGACGCAAGAGGGAAGGAACAGTCACCTGGTCTTCGGTGATGAGTGGCGGATCGAATCCATCAAGCACCCGGTATTTCAATCGGGTGCGCCAGCAGTATCGCCCCGTCAGGATACCATACCGGGTCGGAGTGCATACCGCAGAGGGCGTGTGCGCATCGGTGAACCGCATCCCCTCGGCAGCGAGCTGATCAACGAAAGGCGTCTGAATTTTCGACTCGGTGTTGTAACAGGAGAGGTCACCGATTCCGAGATCGTCGGCGAGAATGTAAATGATGTTAGGTCGGTCGGCGGCCGGTAAAACGGCGGCCGACACAAGGATAGCAAAGACGGAAAGCAGTCGGGCGGGCATGGTGCTCTTATTCCACCTTCTTCTGAAACATCAGGAAATAGTTTTCTTCGAAAATATCGAAGTCTTTGGCCAGCTCGAACCCTGTGCCTTCGACTTCTTTCTGGAAAACTTCCCTCCCGGCACGGACATGATTGAGAATCCAGTCAGAGCTTTTCCCTTCGATCCGTTCAAAGTCGATCACGTAGAGTCTGCCACCCGGTTTCAGAGCGCGATGAATCGAGGCCATCGTTTTCTCCGGGAACTCGAAATGGTGGTAGGTGTCGCAGAGAAAGACGAGGTCGACAGAATTCTCCGGAAGTTTTACATCATCCTGATCACAGACGATGCCATTCACGTTTTTCAATCCGCGCGCCCGACTGCTGAGCAGGGTATGCGTGACGAACCTCTGCGCGATATCAACGGCGTAAACGGTTCCCTCCGGCGCCACTTTCGGAGCCATCAAGCGAGTGAAAAGTCCAGTTCCAGCACCCACATCTGCGACGGACATTCCGGGCTTGAGCTCCAGGTTTTCAATAATCACTTCCCGGTTGTCGTAGACCTCACGCCCCTCTTTCTCGAAGCGCTCCACGAAGGATTTCGGATCGAGCTCAGGATCGGCGAACCGCTCATTGATGCCGGGATTGACGCTTTCCTCCTGAGCATTTCCAAACGAGCAGGCAATGGCGAGACAGGCGGAGATGAATCGTATCATTGAATGGGAGAGTCAGATGATTTATTGCTGCCTCGCTTCTTTTGCTGCCACGGCTTCCTTAATCCTCGGCATGTAGGCGTCGGGATACATATCGAAAGCTTTCACACAGGGGTCGCAGCAAAAGAGAACTTCGTGGCCCTGATAGACCCGACGGTGTTTCGCCTTTCCATCCTTAAAGGGGCGATGAATCTGGACGGCGCAGGTTCGGAAGGGGTATGGCTTGATCGTCGCCTCCCCGCGCAACTGTGCTGCATCGGTTTTTTTGGTCGCGACGAAAGAGGCTTCCGTGTCGGACCGCAACGTTCCCGTCGCTTCGCCGGTCGGTGCGGGTGCTCCTGCGGCACTATCCGGTGGCGTGTTGCTGTTGCAGGAAACAAATGCGGTAGCAAATACTACGGCGATGAAGAAGAATGCTTTCATCCTGCAGGAAGCTCCGTCGTTTCGGGGACTCCAGCAAGTGAATTTGACGGGTAACCTGGAGGGAGTTGTTTCGCATTTTCGTTTGCACGAGTGCTCGAATCCGCTTTGATAAGCTTTCCTGTCTTTTCTTTAGACCGGAGATTTATTGACGCTATGGCGACGATCAAGGTGGCATGTCCGAAGTGCGGGCAAAAAGTATCCGGAGACGAGAGTTTCTACGGCACAATTGTGGAATGCCCGATCTGTTCCGCCGGAATCCAGTTCCCGGGTGAAAGACGTGAGCCTGTGGTGACGCCGCCCGAGGAGCCTGTTCCCCCCCGGCAAGAAGACCCGGCTGCCCATTCTCCGGTGGCGGCGGAGCAATCCCTTCCGAAGGCGACTTTCGAAGAAGGATCGCTCGATGATGCCGTACCTCAGACCGAAAATGCTTCCCGGGGAGTCCCGACGGATGTGATCAACAATGCAGCATCGGAAGGGGATGTGGATGATGAAGAGGAAGCCGTGGTGCCCTCTCCCATCACCGGCGCGATCTCCATCGTCACCGCTGTTCTCGCGGTGGTTACTTGTGTCTTTGGGATTCTTTTCGCTCCGATCGCGATCATTTGCGGGCACCTCTCCCAGGCGAAAGCCCGGCGAAGCCCGGTGCAACCTGCACCAGGGCAAACGCTCGGGGCCATCGGCATGTTGATCGGCTACATTTGGCTGGTCATTGCCATTTTGCTTCTGGCTGTGGCCGTGATTTTCAAAGAGCCTCTGCGGGAACCTCTCCAGGAGTTTTTCGGCAACGCTGTTTCCGGTGAGTAGCCCCGGGTTGTTCCAAGGTTGACGCTTGCAAATCGCCTCTTTTCGGTTACCGCTGGCGCAGAGATAGAGTGCTATTGAATGACTATAATTTCAGTCATTTTGATATTGAAGATTTCTTAAATAATACGAAACTAACCCAACAAAATCATGCTAGAAACGACGATTCAGAACGTTCGAGGCCGCGAGATCGTGGATTCCCGTGGAAACCCGACTGTCGAAGTAGATGTAGAACTGGAAGGCGGAGCCATCGGGCGCGCTGCCGTTCCGAGCGGAGCCAGTACCGGAGAACACGAAGCCTGGGAGCTTCGCGACGGAGACAAGGATCGCTACCTTGGAAAAGGCGTTCAGAAAGCAGTCGCCGCTGTGAATGAAAAGATCTGTGCTGAACTGTGCGGCATGGATGCAACCGAGCAGACCGCCATCGACAAAACGATGTTCGAACTCGACGGAACGGCGAACAAAAAGGAACTCGGGGCAAACGCCGTTCTCGGAGTTTCTCTGGCGACCGCCCACGCTGCCGCCAACCAGCTCGGGATGCCTCTCTACAAGTATCTCGGTGGACCGAATGCAAAAGTTCTCCCGGTACCGATGATGAACATCATCAATGGCGGATCGCACTCCGATGCCCCGATTGATTTCCAGGAATTCATGATCATGCCCAAAGGCGCGCCGACTTTCCGCGAAGCGCTTCGCCAGGGGGCTGAGATTTTTCACGCTCTGAAGAAAGTGCTTCACGATCGCGGCCTCTCTACCGCCGTCGGTGACGAAGGTGGTTTTGCTCCCAAGCTGGAGTCAGCCGACGACGCCCTCAAAGTGATCGAGCAGGCGGTTGATAAAGCCGGATACAAATTCGGTGAAGAAATCTTCATCGCCCTCGACGTTGCTTCCTCCGAGTTCTACGACAAAGAGAAAGGGAAATACGTCTTCCACAAATCCGACAATTCAGAGAAATCTGCGGAAGAGCTCGTCGACTACTACCTCGAGCTGCAGAGCAAGTACCCGATCATTTCGATCGAAGACGGATGCGACGAAAACGACTGGGACGGATGGAAAGTCATCACTGACAAGATGGGTGAGAAAACCCAGCTCGTTGGCGATGACCTCTTTGTGACCAACACCGATTTCCTTCAGAAAGGGATCGATCTCGGCGTTGCAAACTCCATTCTTGTTAAAGTGAATCAGATCGGTTCTCTCACAGAAACTTTTGACGCCGTCGAACTGGCGAAGGAAAACAGCTACACCAGCGTGATCAGTCACCGCTCCGGTGAAACGGAAGACAGCACGATCGCTGATATTGCTGTGGCTACCAACGCCGGACAAATCAAGACGGGCTCTCTCAGCCGTTCCGACCGGATCGCAAAATACAACCAGCTTCTCCGCATTGAGGAAGAGCTTGGTGACGATGCGATCTACGGCGGCAAGATGCGAGTCTAGTCGTAACGGGCCCGGCGGAGCCCTCATATCCGCCGCCCAACCTTATGCGTGACCCGGAATTCCAAGACCATCCTGATTTGCCAGTATATAAAGAGGGGGCTGAAAGCATGCCGCTTCCGAATATGTGGCAGCGGATGTCCCGGGTCATGGAGGTTGTGATTTTCGCTCTGCTCATCCTTGCCGTCTACAAGCTGTTCGGACCTGAGATCGACCGGAAAGCAGAACTTCAGTCCGAAGTGAATCGCCTCTCTGCCATTGTCGAGGAAAAGAAGGAAATTGCCGGACGCCTCAGCACCGAGCATCGTCTCCTCAAGACGGACAAGGAATATCTCGAGACGATTGCGCGTGACCGTCTGAACCTGCAGCGCGAGGGTGAGTATATCATCCGGATTCAATCCGAAGAGGAGTGAGTCTACTTCAGCCCCCTGTCAGGGGCGCGACCGGAAAACGGCACGTCTTTCCACTCCTCGGATATTCCCCCGGTACCCCCTTTTTTTTCCGAGCCGGCGCGGCGGCATGAGCACGGCACCGGTTTCGTTTTCCGATCAGGCGGAATCCTCCCCCCTGAACAAAGGAAGATTCGCCGCCGTTCAATCCTGAACTTTCCGGAGTAGAGCGTGCTCTTAATCCAAACGCTGCAACTGGCCGATTCCGTATTGCAGCAGCTGCTGATTCACCATTTGCGAGGCACGTTCGTCGACGTAGATGACCTTGGGGAAATCGTTGAACTCGATGACATGGATTCCATCAGCCGGCACGTCAGCGAAAGCGGCGGCGAGATCCTTGATGTGATTGATTTCGTTGCCGTTCACTTTCGTCAGGATCACTGAGTTGATCTGTTCGTAGCCCAGCGTGCTCGGCGTTTTCAGAACGTTGCTGAGAAAGACGAGTTTTTTGCGTCCTTCCTCTTCCCACTCCTCCGGATTCGCGTTGGCATGAACGAGTTTGAAAGGAGCCCGGTTGGGCCATTCATCGCCCCAGCTTTCCAGATAGGGCAAAGTAAGCTCCTGAAAAATCAACCCGCCGAAAATCAGGTATTTCGGTCCACGGTCAAACATGTATGGATCGATGAGAAAGTCCTGCGGGGCTTTCCGAACCAACTCAATATCGAGGCTCATGGGTTTGCGATCCCGGATGATATCGAACTTCAGTTTGTCGCCCACTTTGGCATTTCCGCCAACGAGGTGTGCGAAACTGAGCTTGCCGTATTGCTCGTGGACATAGTTACCGCGTGAATCAATTGCTTTGCCGTCGATAGCGAGAACGACGTCGCCTTTTTTCAGACCTCCTTTTTCAGCAGAACTGTGTTTCGACACGGAGCGGATAAAGACCCCGCCGTTTTTTTCATCGACTCCTGCGAATTCGCGGAGCGTTTCATCGAGCATTTGCGCAATGTTTACCCCGAGCTTGGGAAAGCCTTCATAGGCCCCGTCTTCGAGATCACTGAGAAATGATTGGATGATCGGCATGGGAAGAACGGCGGCCGTTTGCTCCTTCGATGAATAGCTCAGTAGCATTCCGCAGAGTTTTCCATTCTTCACCACCGGCAGAGTGAAACTGTTGACCCGCGCCTGAAGCGATCCTTTCACCTGGTAGAGGAGGAAGGACGAACCGGGAATGAAATAGCGCCCGACATTGACGCGCAGCACTTCGACGTCGGTGGTGACGCCGTCGCCGTTGTCTTCAACCTGCCAGACCTGGAGGTTCTCTCCTGCAACAACAGAGTCATCGAGTTCAAGGGGCTCCAGACCGTCGAAGACCTCGGAATTCGAATTCGCGGGTTCCAGCACCGCAAGGTTCGCTTCGTAGTCGAGTCCGACAATCTTGCCCGGGACGCGGGCACCGCTCGATGGGTGCTCGAGTTCGACATAGGTGGAATTGACCACCATCTCTGACGTGACGAGAACGCGATTCCCCTCCAGCAGGGCACCAAGGCCGCGACGCGGAGTCGGAGCACCTTTCTCCCAGGGGCGGAGAAAGTTGTAGCTTTGCAGGGTGGAGTTCACCCGGATGATCGATTTTTCCGGAGTAGCCTCCTGAGAGAGGAGGTTCGTCAGGGTAAGCGCGGAGAAAACCGCGACTGCAGTGAAAATTCTGGGAAGTGACATAAGAAAAAGTTCTGTGAAATGGATGTTCGAAGGAAATCAGGCCGCTTTTTTTGACTCATCAGCAGAGTTGTCGCCGCCGTCCTTATCGTCTCCGGATTCTTCCGGTTTTTCCTCCTCCTCAACCGGCTCTTCGAGAATGCCTTCGAGTTCAAGGATATCAGGTTCCTCGATGAAATGGTCAAAGCCGACGTTGTATTTCGCCATGATTCTTTCGTGGGCGATCGCAGCCTCTTTCCGCTTCAGGACAAGGGGTCTCCCTTCCCCAACAAGCCGCACCACGTGAAAAGCTTCATATCCCTCCTCAGCGTGATCGCCGTGCAGGGCATCGTGAACATCCTGCAGCAAGCGGATTTTCTTTCCATTGATGGAGTCCACCACCTTGTCAACGAAAGCGCGCAAATGGGTGTTTGTTGAATCGGGAAGCACCTCGGTGAGAACGATGATCTGCGGGCGCTCCCGGTAAATCTCATCCTGACTGAAGTAGGTGTAGTGATACCTGGTTTGAAGATCCTGAATCGAGTGAGCCGCCATCAGGTTGCGATCAAGCGGCTGAAATTGCAGCCCGCCGTAGAGAACAAAGTTCGGCTGCTTGTCATACTGGTTGGCCTGAATCAGGTAGGGAATGAAGCGCTTCAGCTCCAGAGTGATCTGCTCACGCTTTTCGTCGCGCCAGACCTCCAACTCGACAGTGTCCCCGGCAAATTTTCGTTCAATGATCTCGTTCAGATTGACTCGCTCGCCGTCGATTTCAATAAAGCCGTCAGAAGCGATCGGATGACCGTCGATGGAGAGAAGAACGTCCTTCGTCTTCAGAATTCCTCCGGCCGAGCCGGCCGCATCCGCATCGGCGACCATGACACCGAGGCCGTCGTTGGGCAGGCCCAGAGCACGCCGCTGAGCGGGGTTCAGAATATTGAGAACGCTCGTTGCCATGTCGACGTAGTAGTCATACTCGCCGTCCTCGACGTCTTTGAGAAAACGCTCCACCACCGGCACAGGGATCATGTAACCGGTGTTTTGCGCGACTGCGCCGGAGTAACCCTGAAATGCCACTCCGACGACCTGGTTGTTTTGCAAAACAGGACCGCCCGAGTTTCCGGGGTTGATAGCAGCATCGACTTGAATGCTGAGGTGATTGTCTACGCTGGAGTGACTGTAGGCGCGAAAATCGATTCGTGATACGACTCCCCGTGTTACTGAGATTCGCTCCCCGCCGATCGGGTAACCGACCGCAACGACCGTTGTATTCAGCTTCGGTGTTCCTCCAATGAAGAGAGGCTGCACCTTGGAGAAGGCAGCTCCAAATTCGTCATCTGATTCCAGCTCGAGCAGAGCAAGGTCACAATCGTGCGCCACGTTCACGACGCGTGCCTTATAAGGCTTAGGATCGCTCACCTTCTTGATGTAGATCAGGCGGGCGTTGCTAACGACGTGGGCATTTGTCAGAAAGCGGTTGGGACCGACGAGGAATCCCGTGCCGTTTCCACTCCCCATACCCCCGATATTCCAGGGAACGCGGTAGTTGGGCTGCTTCGTGTCCACCTCGACACGGACAATTGCGTCGAATTCGATCTCCGTAATATCGGTCTGGACCGATTCGGGCGGCGGGACATCGACAACCGGCTTTTCCGCAGCGGCTTCGATTCGCGGCCCAAGCGCGGGGGCACCATTCGGGGAAACTTGCTGGGCAACAGTCCGGGACAGCGAGCCAACAAGCAGGGTCGTTAGTGCGGCGGAAAGGAGGATACTTTTGGTTTTCATGAAAAGTCTGGTGGTCGCTGCATGATTACGTATCTAAAGCGACCGGTGGAGCGGAAATTGTAAGGTTCGCCCCCGGAAAGTCAACGTCAGCAGGCGACTGGTTTCGGGAACTGAGAATTGCCCTCAGGGAGCGTTCTCCATTTGGTTTTTTGTTTATAGATCGCTTTCTTTTTCGCAAACAGGGTTGGCCAAAGTAACAAACAGGGAAAAGTGCATGACATAACAAGGTTGAGTCGGGGGCTGGCAAAGCGGGACTCTGCTCTCATGTTTGCTCACGGTTCGCTCCCGAAATTCAGGCTGTATGACGCATCAGATGGCTTGTCGGGATGCTGTTCGGGGAGTATCGGTTCCGTCTCATGCCCTACCTGGTTCTCATCGAATTCCTTGCGGTGATTGTGTCCGCGATTTACGGAGTGCTCCTTGCCGCCCGCAAGGGAATGGATGTCGTCGGGGTGTTTGTTGTGGCGTTTGCGGTCGCTTTCGGGGGCGGGACGCTGCGGGATCTTTTTCTCGACCGGACCCCACTCTTCTGGATCGGAAATGCGCACTACCCAGTCGTTGTTCTGGCGATTGCGCTTCTCTCCGGAATCATTCTGCGCTTCGTCGGCCGGATTCGCCCGTATCTGCTTTTGCCGGATGCGTTGGGGATGGCGCTTTTTACGCTGACGGGAACGGCTTATGCGATGGAGGCGGGGACTTCTCCTTTTGTTGCAGTCCTTCTCGGGGTCATCACGGGAACCTTCGGCGGAGTGCTCGGTGATGTGATCTGCAACGAGGTTCCTTCCCTTTTTATTCCGAGTCCGCTCAACGCCACCTGTGCATTCACCGGCGCCTGGGTTTATTGGGGAATGCTGGAATGGGGCGGGTTTGCCGAAACGTATGCCCTGACCGGAGGACTGGTCACGATCGTGGCTTTCCGCCTCGCGGCGGTAAAATGGAACTGGTGCTTTCCGGCGATTCGGGAACCGACCTGAGGAAAGGCGAAGCGATCAGACGTTGAACCGGAATTCCACGACGTCTCCGTCGCGCATGACGTATTCCTTGCCCTCGACCCGGAGCTTTCCGGCTTCGCGGGCTTTCGCATTGGAGCCAAGCTCGATGAGATCGTCGAAGTGAACGATCTCTGCTGCGATGAATCCCCGCTCGAAATCCCCGTGGATGACGCCTGCGGCCTGGGGAGCTTTGTCCCCGGCGCGAATCGTCCAGGCCCGGGTCTCTTTCTCACCGGTAGTGAGATAGGTTTGCAGCCCGAGAAGAGAGTAAACGGCTTTGATAAGAGCGGAAACGCCTGAGTCAGTGACTCCCATATCGGCGAGAAACTCTGCGGCTTCCTCCGGCTCGAGATCGATCATTTCCTCCTCGATGCGGGCGGAGATAACGATGGCTTCGGCGCCGTGGGTGTCGGCAGCGTAGTCACGCACCTGTTTGACCATGGCGTGGTTGTCCGGGTTTTCGAGGGCGTCGGCAAGTTCCTCTTCGGATACGTTGCAGGCGAATATGGTGCGCTTTGAGGTCAGGAGAAAAAGCTCCTTCTGCATCATCTCGCGCTCGTCATCAGTGAGGTCTGCGGTGCTGGCTGGTTTGCCGCTGTCGAGGTGCGGGACGAGTTTTTCGGCGAGCGCCACTTCACGGGCGGCGTCTTTGTCTCCCCCTTTTGCTTTCTTGGAGCGGGATTCGATTCGCTTTTCGAGTGCCGCGAGGTCGGCGAGGATCAGTTCGGAATTGATGATTTCGATGTCCCGCAGAGGATCGACGGATCCAAGCTCGTGGACAATGTCGTCGTTCACGAAGCAGCGAACGACCTGCACAATGGCATCGG
>JAKSBG010000146.1 GCA_022361255.1 Verrucomicrobiales bacterium | reverse complement strand
TGGAATGGCGAAGCTTGGAAACTGACAGTCAGCTCAACTTCCCCAATCTCGAGACACTCACAGGAAGCGCTAGCCAACGATACCTCACCATCGTGACAGAGCGAAATACGGGATCTTCCATTTCCTTCCCAAAACTAACCACCATCACAGTGCCCGCTGACGGCAACGACAGACACGACAGCGGTATCCTCATCCGGGCCTTGAGCACCGGTTCCGTCATTTCTGCACCCTTATTGCAATCCTTCGTCGACGAAGATCCTTTCCCAAATTCTCACATCACGATTGCCTCTACGGCTTCCATCATTCTTGATTCTCTTCGAGTGATTCGGGGAGTTACCTGGAATTCTGCTGGAATCATTTCCATCGCTCCTGATGAGCGATTCAGTGGAAACGGCACTCTTGACGGTGGCATATCAAATGAGGGGCTCGTTGAATCAAACTTTTTCGGTCAGACACTCGTGGTGAATGGTTCGATTGTGGGAACCGGAGACATCGCGATCTCAAACGGAGCAACAATCGAGGTCGCGAATTCGCTTGAACTGAACGACAACGCCTTGCTGACGATTTCTCCAAACGGAACGCTCATTGTCAAAGGTGATCTAACAGGGTCCACTACGTCCACAGATACCTATGCCCCGGCTGGAACCATAATCTTGAACGGAACCGGAACCGATGTCAGTCCGCAACTCCTCGAAGCGATGAGCGTCGACAAGGGAGAATCATCGAGCGCATTTCAGAACAATTTTGTCTTTGGAAGTCTGAGACTCGAAAACAACACCTGGGTGCAAATCGTCGATCTCGCCGACAACACTCCGAGCGCCGATCCCGAATGCCTCTACACCAACTCACTCATCGTTCCTGCCGGAAGCACCCTCGACCTGAACGGCTTGAAACTCTACACCCGCCTCGCCCAAATCGGAGGAACCATTCTGAACGGTGAGATCATTCAAGTTAGCGATTCTGGACCTCTGCCTCTAAACAACTACACCTTTGGAACGATTTCTGAAGAAGGCGAACTCGACGAGTGGACCTTCTTTGCGAGAGCTGGAGCCTACCTCACTATCGCTCTAGAGCCCGGTGGCGAGTTTCTCGTCGATCCCCAGCTCGAATTCGGAGACGTTGCTCTCGTAGATCCTCAAGGAAACGAAATCGCCACCCTTGCCAGCACAGCAGCCGACGAAACCGTCCTCCTCAGCGATGTTCCAGTGACCCAGGCGGGGATACATACACTCCGCGTCCGTGCTCCTTCCGATAATACTGACCAGACAGGCAACTATCGACTCTCGGCCTGGGATGTTACGCCGGATTCCAATCCTCTCGTTTTAAATCAAGGTCATGTCGGAAAAATCGAAACTCCCTACAGCGTGGATACCTGGACATTTTTTGCTTCGGCTGGACAGCAGATTTCTTTGAATCTCCGCGACCTTTCTACACCAGGAATCGAATTTGCTCTCAACGGGCCAAACGACTGGAGTGGTTTCTCCCAGATCTCTGAAGATTCGGACCCGGTGACTCTCCCTTTTTCGGGTGAATACACTTTGACCGTTTCCGGGACAGGTGGCTCCTACAACACATCCTACGCCTTTCAACTTGAGGAAACCTCGCGAGCAGAACTCACCATCAACAGCACCTACAACGGCAACCTCGACGGCAGTGGCCAATCACTGCTTTTCCAGCTCGATCTGACGGAAGGAGGCCCGTTGAATCTCGCTCTCCGCAACAACGGAGCCGGGAACCGCACTGAAATCTACGCAAGGCGTGCCACACCTCCGACCCGGACGGAATTCGAACACGCTGCAGCCTCGGGACTGAAATCCAACCGCGATCTGCTCGTCCCCTATGCGTCGCCTGGGACTTGGTTTATTCTGGTCTATGCGGAAAGAGTATCTGACCCCGGTCCGTTCACTCTCGACGCCACAATGGACGGAGTCGCTATCGAACGACTTTCCTCGATGCGCGAGGCTAGCAATGTCCCGAACGCAATTACCATCTCCGGCGCGGGATTCACCGCAGGCGCAATCGTTGAATTGGTTTCGAGCGAATTCGGCACGATCGCAGCGAATTCGATTGACCTGCATTCTCTCACTCGACTCACCGCTCATTTTGAAGCAGATGTCGCCGACCCAGGTGTTTACGATGTGCGAATTACTTTGCCGGGTGGAGAGACCACCACCCTGCCGGGTTCCTTCGAAATTCTCCCTCCCGGAGAAGGCGAGTTGGAGACAGAAATCATTATGCCATCGGCCTTCGGTCGTCATGCAGTCGCAACCATCTACGTGGAATACGCCAACGTCGGCAATGCTTCCATGCCCGCGCCGCTTCTCGTTGTGAAAAGTGCGGACATCGACGACAGCGACCAGCCCATCCTCACCCTCGACAAGGACGAGATTGTGCAGAATTACTGGTCGGGCACGATGGGGCTGCCTCCGGGCACCTCGCACGAAGTCTTCATTCTCGCCAGCGGAGAACAGCCCGGCGTGCTCAATCCGGGTGAGAGAATGCAGGTTCCCGTGTATTACATCGGACTTCTCCAGCCGTGGGATTTCAGTGACAGCGAGATTGAGATGGAGGTGCGGCACTGGACCGCAGACGATCCCGATATGATCGACTGGGCCGAGCGCCGGGAAGGCCTTCGCCCCTACACGGTCGAACCGTGGATCTGGGACGCCGTCTACCCCCAGCTCATCGCGGGTATCAGCACGACCGGGGAATACGTCACCATGTTGAACGACAATGCGCGCCAACTCAGCCAGCAGGGCGTTCGCATAACCGCCGTCGACGACCTGTGGTCCTACGAGATTCAGCAGGCCTACGGGTTTTCTGCGATTCCCGTGCTCGACTCGGCCACCGACGCAACCTTGGCGGGACCAGGCGAACTCCCCGGTCTCAGTCGTCGATTCTCCTCGAATCTCCGGTCCCGCAATGCGGTGGGAATGTTCGGACAGGGATGGTTCTGCTTCTGGGAGACGAAACTGGATGAAGTTCGGGACGGGGCCGTCGTCCGCATCATCGGAGAGGCGGGTTCCGCCCGGACCTATTCGCGCGACACGCGCACAGGAGCCTACTTTTCCCGTCCGGGGGACACCAGCGAGCTCGTCGCCGTGGAAGGTGTCTATGAAACCGTGACCCCGAACGGCACCCGAACCCGTTTCCGGGCCGACGGGCAGATCGACTACATCGAAGATCCCAACGGAAACCGGGTCACCGCGTCCTGGACGGGCGGCCGGCTTACCGGTTTGGCTCACACCTCCGGGGCAACGATCGCGATTTCCTACAGCGGCGACTATGTTTCGCAGGTTACCGAATCGACGGGCCGGTCCGTGACATTCGCACATCAGGGCGACCACCTGACCTTCGCCACAACCGACGACGGTAAAGTCATATCCTACACCTACGAGACCGGTGGCAGTGAAGCGACCGAGCACGCCCTCGCAACCGTGACGCGATCAAGCGTCACCCGCACCTACACCTGGGGAACCTTCGGCGAACTCACTTCCACATTTCTCGACACCGACGACGAACTAGTCACATTCAGCTACGGAACGGCCGGGCGTGTCTCCATTCATCAGGACGGCGGGACCACCACCCTGTTCTTCGATCAAAACGGACAAATTGCCAAAGTCGTCGATCCGCTTGGAAACATCACCAAGGCGGAATACGACGACGACCGACGCATTGAGCGCCTCATCTTGCCTACCGGTGATACACGCAGCTTCACTTGGTGCACCTGCGGCAGCCCCACCAGCATTACCGACGAACTCGGCAACGTGACCCGCTTCCGCTACGATCATCCCCTGAAGCGGATGACACACTTCATCGACGCGAAGGGGAACGTGACGCGATACCGACGCGACGCGAACGGCAATCTGCTCAGCACCACCTATGCGGACGGTTCGGTGGAGTATCTCAGCGACTACAACGCGGCTGGGCTTCCCGGAACCGAGACCAACCGACGCGGTCAGGCGATCGACTACACCTGGACGACCTTCGGAGAAATCGATCGACAAACCTTCGAGGACGGCAGCTACAACGACTTCGACTACGATTCCCGCCGGAACCTCGTCACGATGACGGAACATCCAGCCTCCGGTCCGGACAAGATCACCACCTTCACCTACGATCACGCCAACGACGGTGACAACCTGAAGCGGGTCGACTACCCGAACGGGAGCTGGGTACAATATTTCTACGATGCCGAAGGCCGCCGCTCACAGATGACTGACAGCGCCGGCGGAGACACTCGTTACGAATACGACAACGGGGGGCGTCTCTGGCGTCTCCGCGACTCCAGCGACGAACTCGTTGTGGAGTATCTCTACGATGACGACGGACGCCTCTCGCGGACTAACAAGGGAAACGCGACCTACACGACCTACCAGTATGACGCCGCCGGACAGATCCTGTCCCTCGTCAACCATGCGTCCAACGGAACGCCGAATTCCCGATTCGACTACACCTACGATGCCCGCGGATTCCGGAAGACAATGGACACCATCGACGGACTCTGGACTTATGGCTACGATCCGACCGGGCAGTTGGTGTCGGCGGTGTTCGATTCGACGAATCCCGGCATCGACGACCAGGGTCTCCGCTACTTCTACGATGCCCTGGGCAACCGGACCTCCACGGAAATCAATGGAGTCGTGACTGAGTATGTATCCAATGAATTGAACCAGTATGTGAGCGTGGGAGGAGTGGATTACGAGTACGATGCTGATGGGAATTTGGTTTTTGATGGTCAGAACGTGTTTGAGTTCGACAGGCAAAACCGACTCGTAGGTTTTACGAATAATACAGAGGAGCTTGAGTTTGAATTCGACCCGCTGGGATTCCTCACAGCACGGGTGCTCGACGGAGATCGGACAGTTCTATTAAACGACCCAACCGGAATTGGACACATATTAGCGGAAATTTCAGCAGCCAACCAAACGGTAAACATAACCCGCGGACTAGGAATCTCCCATTACTCCATCTCATCGGAGAACGTCAATGCCTTCTACAACTACGACGCAATCGGATCTCTAAGTAATATTACAAATGAATCGGGTGATGTGGTATCAAGCTATCAATACACGCCGTATGGAGTTCCCATCTTCGAAGACTCGGATTACGATACCCCTTTCCGTCAATTTGGACTTTTCGGGGTGCGCGCAGGCACTGATGAGTTCCTTTATATGAGAAATCGATTTTACAGTGCAGGAATAGGTAGATTCATTTCGATAGACCCAATCCGACTTTCTGGAGGAATTCAGAATTTCTATTCATACGCAGAAAACACACCAACAATGTTGGTAGATCCATTGGGATTGAGTTGTGAGGATCCGGTTCCTGAGGACCTCAGGGAACGAGTGAGAAATTACGACGCCCAAGGACAGGTGGCAAATGACTCAATCAGTATGATGAAGTCTGCATCAATTACAGTGGGACTACCAACAAAATATCGAGTCATAGAAGCGGGGGTGCAAGGCGCCAGAGACCTGAAGGATCTGAGGTCACAAGATCACATTTTATATGTTCTCGTTTTGATCGGAGAGTGGATAGACAGTGTGATCAATCCATCTGAGAGAGAATGCGACGACGAGCAAACAGAAGCACCCGAGAGTCCCCCGGGCGGCGATGGCGACGGCACCCCCGGGGGAGAAAGAAGCAAGGATACAAAAGGGGAATTTGACCCCAACGAAAAACTGGGCCCCGGCTACGGCCCGGATGGTTGGGTCGCAGCGGACGCGCTTCTTCCCTACCGGATCAACTTCGAGAATCTCGGACCCGGATCGGTCGACGAGAACGGGGATCCCTACGAGACTGTCGCTACGGCGCCTGCCCAGCGGGTTACGATCAACGACGAGTTGGAGGATTCGCTCGACTGGAGCACGTTCCAGATCACCGAATTCGGGTTCGGAGATACGATCATCCACGTGGAAGAAGACACGAGTCACTACACCGGTTCGGTCGTGACCACTTACAACGACGAGACCTTCCGTGTCGCGATTGAGGCGGGAATTGACTACGAAACCGGAGAAATTACGGTGGTGTTCCAGGCGCTCGAACTGGACATCGATCTGCCTCCGGGCGTCCTCACGGGCTTCCTTCCACCCGAGGACGGAACCGGTCGCGGCATGGGCCATTTCTCCTATACGATCCGGACCAAGTCTGATCTGCCCTTCGCCACTCAGATCCGAAATGTTGCGGTAATCAAGTTTGGCATCAACGAATCCATCGCGACCGACCAGGTTGATGCCCTCGATCCGTCTCAGGGAGTCAGCCCGGACCGCCAGGCTCTCGTGACGATTGATGACAGGCTTCCGGAATCGACCATCACTCAACTCCGGGAATACGCCAGCTCGACCAACATCAATGTGAATTGGAGCGGAGACGACGTTGGGTCCGGTTTGCAGAATTTCGATGTCTACGTGTCAGAAGACGGCGGACCGTGGTCCCTTTGGCAATCCGCCACTTCCGCAAATTCGGCAGTCTTTTCGGGTAGTGTCGGGACGACCTACACCTTCGCCAGTGTGGCCCGCGACAACGCCGGAAATACCGGTGAACTTGAGGCAGCCGATGAGACATCCGTTACCATTGTTCCACGCGGCTCCTTTCAACCTGACCTCGGAGCAGGTAAGTCGGCGGGAAGACAAAAAGGCGTTGGCGTATTTGCCGGAAGACAGCGGGCTACCCTGAAATCGAAAAAAGCCCGGACTGTTCGAGGGGTCGTGACCGTACGAAACGCAGGAATGTTCCCAGATGACATATCTGTTTCCAGTTCTCGAACGAATAAGTTTTTTAAAGCAACATATTCAGGGCGGAATGGAAACGTAACCAGTGCGCTTCGAACAGGACGGTTTCGCACCGGAGAACTGACTCCCTCCGGAATTCCC
>JAKSBG010000300.1 GCA_022361255.1 Verrucomicrobiales bacterium | reverse complement strand
TGTGTGAGTGATCCAGCATCAGAGGAAATGGAAGGAGAAAGCAGCCCGGTTCCGGAAACCGGCGATGGTTCGGCTGTGGATGTTTCCTCGAAAAAGGCAGGGAGAAATCAAACTTCCACGGCGGATCAGCTCAAGGCAGTGCTCGTCCTGATACCGGTACTGGGTTTTCTCTGGCTGGTGATCCAGTATCTTCCGAAGGCCGGGGAGTGGATCGGGGATCGAACCGGTCAATTACTTGGCAGTGAGGAGAGCGCAGGGAAAGGGGAGGATGCAGAAAAAGAGCCCGCGCCTGAACCGGGGAACCGGGAGAGCGAAGCGGCAGGATCCGTTTCTCAAGCGGGCGGCAAGGAGAAAAAGCCTCCTGCGGCGAATTCCGACTATCGTTCTCAAATCGTCGAGCAGCTGGGAGGGCCGGATCGTGCCGAGGTGCGTTACCTTGCTCTCTCTGACGACGCCAGCGGGATAGTTGCCTCCCTGAAGGTGACCGCAGAGAACGGGGAGGCCGATCTCGTTGAGGTATTCTTCGAGCGGGACAATTTTGGTCGCTACATTTCGACAGAAGACTCACCTATCGATACAAAACTCACCCTCTGGACAGAGTGATCTATGGCGACTGAATCCGGAAACGTCAGCCCCCTGGCGATTCACACCTACCGGTGGGAGGGCTTCGTTTTCAATATCGTTTGTGCGGTCTACTTTCTCTTTTTCGCAGAACATATCGTTGAAGCCGCTGACGCGGCGATGAGGGATCACGAGGCTCGAATCCCCTGGCTTGGCGTGCTGCTGACATGCGTGTGCCTCGCCGAAATCTGGGCTTTTCCGGTGAAGATGAGGTTTATCAACGAGGCGATTCGCGACAACGGCGACTCGGCCGGGCGTGCCTTTTATCTCTGGATGTTTCACACCGTTATCTCGGTAATTCTCATCTTTATGATCTTCGGTTGTTTCGGTGTGAAAATTACAAATGGAGCGGCAGAGAACTTGCCCTGGTGGATGCAGATCGCTTTTCCCGTGGCGGTGGCAAAAGAACTCGTATTTCTCGGATTCATGTGGATATCACCCGGGGAAAAGTCTGCTCCGAATCCAAAATATACCCGCCCGAAGCTTCGGGAATGGATCGCCGACGCGGTTCTCGTTGTCTACGCCTGCATTGCCTACTCGGCAACCTGGGGGGCAATCACAAAAGGGATGGGAATCGATCGCAGTCATCCCGCTTCATTGATTCTCGATGTGTTTCTTTGCACGATCCTTTTCCTGATCTTTTATCTGCCGCTGCGAATTCCCTACTGGGTTGAAGAGATGGCTCAGGTAAACAGCAGAAGGGATGCAGCCAGACTTGTCGGCTCCGTTCTCGTGGTTCTGGTCCCGGTTCTCATTTCGCTCTACCGGGTAAACGGAGGTCAGTAGTCCAACACCGGGTCCGGCTGGACGGCCGGTTCAGGGTATTCGAAGGTCCTCCCTTCGAAGTTCCGGATGACAACCCGTTCGCTGTTCCTTTGCAGGACGTAGTCCGGATTGACCGGCACTTTTCCGCCTCCGCCCGGAGCATCGATGACAAACTGGGGTATGGCATAGCCGGTAGTATGTCCGCGCAAGCCTTCGATAATTTCAATGCCTTTCGCGACGGGAGCCTGAAGGTGGGAGGATCCCTGGATCAGGTCGAGTTGATAGAGATAATAGGGGCGCACCCGGCACATCAAGAGCTTGTGAACAAGCGTCTTCATCACCTCAACGCTGTCGTTTACGCCGCGAAGGAAGACGGACTGATTCCCCATGGGCACTCCATGATTGGCAAGCCGTTCCAGTCCCTCTTTCACTTCAGAAGTGAGCTCGCGGGGGTGATTCACATGAACGCTCAAAAAGAGTGGGTGATATTTTTGCAGCATCTCACACAACTCCGGCGTGATTCGCTGGGGAAGAAAGATGGGCACTCGTGAGCCGATACGAAGAAACTCGATGTGCTCAATCGACCGGAGGCGCTCGAGAATTTTCTCCAGCTTTTTGTCGGAGAAAAGAAGCGGATCACCACCGGAAAGCAGCACGTCTCTGATCTCGGTGTGTTCTTCCAGATAGCGGAAAGCAGCTTCGTGATCGGTTTCCAGTTCCTGCTCGCCGGCGCCCGAAACGACCCGGCTCCTCGTGCAATAGCGGCAGTAGGCGGCACAACGGTCTGTCACCAGGAAAAGAACGCGGTCAGGGTACCGGTGAACGAGCCCCGGAACGGGCATTGACCCGTCTTCTCCACAGGGATCCGCCATCTCATAAGGGGAAACAAACGTTTCTTCGACGCGGGGGATGATCTGGCGACGGATCGGGCATTCGGGATCTTCGCGGTCGATCAAATTGAAAAAATGCGGCGTAATTGCCATCGCCAGCTTGGTTCCGGACAGGAGAACACCGCTTCTTTCCTCTTCACTCAGGTCCAGATGCTCTTCCAGTTGGGAAAGCGAGGTGATCCGGTTCTTCAATTGCCAGGTGTGGCTGTTCCACTGTTCGTCTGAAACACCCTTTTCGGCCCAGTAACCGGGCGCATAGCTGCGAAACTTCTTTTCGAGGTCGAGTTCAGGATCGTGTTTCATTGGTAAATCTGGTCAGAGAAAAACGGGTCGAATCTTCATGGTAGACGCCTCGACATCTCTTTCCCTTACGAGTCATGAAATCATACGGGTGTGACAAAGTTAGTCAATACGCGCCCTTTTTTCAGGAATTCCTGATAATCTAGCAACAACTCATTGAGCGGTCGGCTACAAACAAACTTTGCTTTTGTAGCAGAAAAATGTGCAGAATGCATGCAATCACTTGAAATGTTCCGGATTCTCGCGTGATTGTCTTTCCCCCCTCGAAACCGCACTCAATTCTGCCCAACCTTGCCACTCATTTTGACAGGTTATTTCAAAATTCTCAAAAACATTTCGAAACCGCACTGGTTTGACATCATCTCACTCATAAAATGTTCGCAGGGATTGTCTGTCGGCGAACTCGCAGACGAGTTGGGGATGAGTTACATGGGAGTAAAAAAGCATTGCATCGCGATGCAGAAACTCGGCTACCTTGATACCTGGAGGCGTCCGAAGGAAGTTGGTAGACCAGAGAAAACGTATCGACTGACGAGCAAGCTCGATGCGCTGTTCCCAAAAGTGGGTGATGATGTCAGCCTCGCCATTCTGGAGGCGGCCACGCAACTGGAAATCAATGCAGCAGAGAAGCTGCTCTATGGTTTTTTCCGCTCCCAGACGGAGAAATTTTCTGCCTCTGTTTCCGGGGAATCTGTACAAGGACGTGCCGAGAGGCTGGCCAAAACCCGGAATGGTATCGGTTATTTCTCCCGGTGTCACTACAACGAAGAAGACGGTCTTTATATCGACGAATTTCACAATCCTCTGCAGGCTCTTTTCGATGTATACCCAACACTGGAGCGGATGGAGGTGCAGATGTTTGAAAAGTTACTGGGAGCAAGGGTTGAGAGATCCTTCACCAAGGTTGCCGGACTCACGCGCTATCGCTTTTCGCTCTACCCCAGATAATTACATAATTCTCAACTGCATCCCCTCCATGAGTCGATACGAAAATGAAAAGGTCCTCGTGATATCCCGTTCTCTCTTCGATGAACTGGGTGCCTTTCAGGGGATCAATCTGAATCCGGAAGCCTACCTTCCCGGGATTCTTGATCCCGCTAACAATCACTTTCTTCTTCGTGATGACGCCGAGGAGGACCCCTCGTTCAAACAGATCATTCCCTATGCCGTTTTTCGGTATGGTGACAAATTTTTGCACTACGTGCGCGGGGGGGGCGGTGGAGAAAAGCGCCTCGCTTCGAAAGGGTCAATCGGCATCGGAGGCCACATCAATGATTCTGATTTTGCTTCGGCATCTCTCGACAAAGACACCTACACAAACGGAGTGGAGCGGGAGATTGACGAAGAGCTGAATATCTCAGGGTCCTACACTCAGGAAATTCTGGGGTTGCTCAATGATGACTCGAACGAAGTCGGGCAGGTCCATCTCGGGGTCATACATCTCGTGACACTGGATAGTGATCAAGTGTCTGCCGGAGAGGCAGTTATCGAGGATTTGCAGTTTCTCACCCTGGAGGAACTTCAGGAAAGGCGGGAAGATCTCGAGACCTGGTCTCAGATCTGTGTCGATGGACTCGCCGGGCATTGGCGGGACAAGTGACAAAAGCAAATCACTCCAATCGCCACCCCGGCCCCGTAGAAAACGCCCCAGCTGAGTCGGGCCACCGTGCGGATCGTTGAAGGTTCCCACGGGAGGTCGAGAGCACCCGGTCCCCGGTTTTGTAGACTGTCGTAGGCAAATCCGCCCAGATAGTAACCTGTCGTGTGAAACAGAAAAAGCAGGGCCAGTCCATTGAGAAGGGAAAGTTTGAGTCTCATCCACTTCTTCAGCAGGGCAGAGAATGCCAGTAGCCCTAACAGTGAGCCCATGATCTCTCCGAAAGTTTTCGGGATAGTGAACCAGGCAACAGACCAGATAACGGCATATATCAGATAGCTCACTGCGAAAGCGATACAGAAGCGGATTTTTTCTTTCCTCTCAAATGGGAGTCCCGGAAGCAGGGCTGCCCCGCCCAGTCCGAGAAAAACTACGGCGCAACCGGCATACATCATTGGCTCGGAGGGAATTAGGCGACCTCCGAAAGCCCATACGGAAAAGGATAAAACGGCGACCAGTGAGAAGAGTAAAACCGAAAGAGCGGTTCGAGCGTATATACCGTTCATAAAACCAATTAGTTAAGAGCGCGAAGTGACTCCAGTAATTATAAAGAAATAATTTTCAGCTGTTCTTGCGTCTCTCATTTCAAGACTTTATCATTACGGCCCTCCAATTTTATAAGATTATGGCACAACGATACGATCAAAAAACGAAGGATGAGGTAGTCGCCTTTATCCAGAGTTTCAACGAAGAAAACGGACGCGGAGGCCAGAGCGCTGCCGCAAAGAAGTACAAACTCAATCCGATTACCGTCCGCGCATGGATGGAAAAGGCAGGCGTAGCAACGCCGGGGAAGTCCAGCAGAAAAAAGAAGAAAGGTGGCCGCAAAACGGCCGCATCCAACTCGATTCGCAGAAGCGCTGCACCCAAAAGCACCAGTGCAGCTCTCAAGCGAATGGTGAAACTTCAAGAACAAATAGAAGACCTCCAGTCGGAGTACGAGTCTCTCAAAGCATCCCTGTAACCACTAATTCCTGGAGGGTTTAAAAACCGTGGCGGGGCAACTCGTTGCGGTTTTTTTATTTTCCGGCTCGCTGCCGTCCAATTCCGTTTCAGAACGATTGCTTGCCAAAGGAGTGATTTCACCCTCTTTTCCGTTGCATGAAAATTGGACTTCTGAACGGCGGGGGCGATTGCCCCGGATTGAATGCGGTGACTCACGGTGTCGTGGGAGCCGCGACCAGACTTGGCTGGGAGGTCATCGGCTTCAAGGAAGGTTTTGAAGGACTCCTTTCGCCGGTGAACTGCAAAACTCTGAAGCGCTCCAAGACGGAAGGTATTCTTAAACTGGGCGGAACGATTCTCGGGACGTCAAACCGCGGCCGGTTTTCCTCTAAAGTTGGTGAGGGTGGCGTGCGTAAAATTCCGTCCGAGATCATGAATGAGGCGATCGGTAACCTTCGCGAGCTCGGCGTAGAGGCTCTCGTTTGCGCAGGAGGGGACGGAACCCTCACGACCGCGATGCAATTCATGGAGGAGGGCTTTCCCGTTGTCGGCGTGCCAAAGACAATCGATAACGATCTCGGGGCCACCGCAATGACCTTCGGATTTGATTCCGCCACCCAGACAGTCGTGGATGCCCTCGATAGACTGCAGACCACCGCGGAAAGCCACAAGAGAGTCATGATCCTCGAAGTGATGGGGCGCCATGCCGGCTGGATCGCGTTGTACGGAGGGATCGGGGGGGGAGCCAGCGCCATCCTCATACCGGAAATTCCGTTTCACTATCAGAAAGTTGCCGAGGCTCTGCTCGACCGCGAAGCACGAGGTTTTGCCAGTTCTCTCGTGGTCGTCGCAGAAGGTGCCTGCCCCGCCGGAGAGGGAAAAGTCTATGAAGAAACCGGCGGCGCCGGAGAGAATCGGCTTGGCGGAGTCGGTGAGAGCGTCGCAAAGAAACTGGGGGAGCTGACCGGGAAGGAAACTCGCTGCACTACGCTCGGGCATCTCCAGCGCGGAGGTAGTCCGACCTCATTTGACCGCGTCCTCGCCACGCGCTTCGGAGTAAAAGCCGTTAATTTGATAGAAGAAAAACGTTTTGGACGTATGGTCAGCTACCAGCAGTATCACGTCGGATCGGTCTCTATCGAAAAGGCAGTGAAAAAGCTGAATCTCGTTGATCCTGAGGGCGAAATCGTGAGGGCTGCCAAGTCCGTCGGTATCTCTTTCGGAGACGAGTAAGTTTGAGGAACAAACCACCTCACCCCGTATCTACTATGGATGCCTTGTTGGAATTATTGCAGAAAGAAGGACGCCTTACCGCGTCTCAAATGGCCGACCGTCTTGGAAAATCAGAGGCGGAGATCGAATCCATGATGTCGGAGCTTCGCGAGAAAGGAGCCATCCTCGGATTTCACGCGGTTATCGATCCCGAGCACCTCGGCGAATCCCCCGTGTCAGCTCTCATCGAAGTGAAGCTCACCCCTGAACGGGATGGGGGATTTGATCGTATGGCCCGCCGTATCGCCAAATTCGACCAGGTCAGCAGCTGTTATCTCATGAGCGGCGGTTACGACCTTGCTGTCATTGTCGAAGGCGATGACCTGCGGGAAGTGGCCCGGTTTGTCTCCGAAAAACTCAGTACACTCGACGGAGTCATTTCCACCGCGACGCATTTCCAGCTCAAGGTCTACAAGCAGAGTGGATTTCTCGCCTCTGATACCTCGGAAGACGAGCGTCTTCCCGTCACTCCCTGATCGGGGATGGTTCTCTTTTTTTCGAACTGATGAAACCTTTGGAAGAACGGATTGCCGATCAGGTGCGCAATATTCCCCGCTCGGGAATCCGCGATTTTTTTGAACTCGTGCAGGGGCGCGACGATGTCATTTCGCTTGGCGTCGGTGAGCCCGATTTCTCTGCCCCCTGGCACATCCGCGAAGCAGCGATCTACTCCCTCGAGAAAGGCCAGACGAGCTACACCTCGAACCTCGGTCTGCTCTCCCTGCGGGAATCAATCGCGAAATACGTTGAGAAACAGTTTCACGTTTCCTACGACCCCGCCTCTGAAGTGCTCGTCACCGTCGGAGTATCGGAAGCGCTCGATCTCGTCTGTCGCGCTCTGCTCAATCCCGGTGACGAGGTCATCTACCACGAACCCTGTTACGTCAGTTACAGCCCGAGTATTGCCCTCGCCTACGGGAAGCCTGTAGCCATCCAGACCCGGGTCGAAGATGAATTCGTTCTCAAAGCCGAAGATATCGCCGAAAAGATCACCGACCGGACCAGGCTTCTCTTTCTCAATTTTCCCACCAACCCGACAGGAGCAGTGGAGCCCGTAGATGAGCTGCAGAAGATCGCCGATCTCGCCATCGAGCATGATCTCATTGTGATAAGCGATGAAATCTACAGCGAGCTGCTCTACGGCGAAGATTCCGGCATGAAGCCCGGCACTCATGTTTCCATTGCGAGTCTTCCCGGAATGCAGGAACGAACCGTCCTGCTTCACGGATTCTCGAAAGCATTTGCCATGACCGGCTTCCGTCTTGGCTACGCCTGCGCACCGCCCGTGTTGACCGAGGCGATGATGAAAATTCACCAGTATTCCATGCTCTGCGCTCCGATGATGAGCCAGGTCGCGGCGATTGAAGCTCTCGAAAACGGAGCCGGCGAAGTGGAGAAAATGCGTCGCGCTTATGCCCGTCGTCGAAACCTGATGCTGAAGCGATTCGAGGAAATGGGCGTGCCCTGCTTCGCCCCGGGAGGCGCCTTCTACATGTTCCCCGATATTCGGAAGTTCGGTCTCACCAGTCAGGAATTCGCGATGCGCCTTCTCGAAGAGGAAGACGTCGCAGTGGTTCCCGGAGACGCCTTCGGAGAGGCCGGGCAGGGCTGCGTTCGCGCCTGCTACGCCACCTCCTACGAGCAGCTTGAAATTGCGCTGGATAAAATCGAATCCTTTGTAAAGCGACTCTAACAAAAACAGAAATATTTATGAGCCAGGTAAAGAAAGCCGTCATTCTCGCTGCGGGTCGCGGAACCCGGATGAAAGAACTCACCGATGAAATTCCGAAACCTATGGTGAAGGTGAAAGGGACGCCCATTCTTGAGTCCATTGTTCGCGGGCTCGTTTCCAATGGTATTTCCGAGATTCTTATCGTGGTCGGATGGAGAAAAGAAGTCATCACAGACTACTTTGGAGATGGTTCCGCATTCAACTGCCGCGTCGAATACGTTGAGCAGGTCGTCCAGGACGGAACCGGGAAAGTGGTTGAGTTGGCGAAAGACTTCTCCGGAGAGGATCCCTTTATTCTCAGCTACGGCGACATCCTCGTTCCCGCCGAATCCTACGCACCCCTTGCGGACTTCACCGGCGTGGAAGGAAAGCTGACGGTGAAAATCGATGAAGACGTTCGCAAAGGCGGAGCGGTTTTTATCGAGAATGGAATGGTCACCGATCTCATCGAGAAAGGTGGCGACGACGCTCCGACCAGTCCCTACTACAACGCCGGGATCTATTCCTTTTCTTCAAAGATCTACGACTACACCGCCAAACTTGAGCTTTCGCCCCGCGGGGAATACGAACTCACTGACGCCATCAAAGCGCAGGTGCAGGACGGTCTTCCCATCGCCGCAGTCGAGCTCGACGGCGAATGGGCCGACGTCCGCGACCCCGAAGTTCTCGAAGAACTGAACCAGTAGCAGGACTCAACAGGGTTTGATCGAACAGGCAACAGGGTGTGGTCAAGCACCATACTCTGTCTGATTGCCGGGGAAGGGTCGGTTTTTCCTGCTTGGAAAAGCTTCCGTTTCGAGGATAGGATTGTGCTATGCCCTCTGCATACGCAAACCCCTACACTGTTGCCGACGCGGCTCCGAACGAGCGCGCGGCTTTTATTCGCAGCGCCTATCTCCACCTAGGTGTCGCCATTCTCGGCTTCATCGGGCTGGAGTGGTTTTTGCTCCAGCAAAGCTGGGTCCCCGCGCTCGTAGACATGATGACAGGCGGGATGAGTTGGCTGATTGTCCTGGGAGCTTTCATGGTCGTGGCCTGGGTTGCGGACAGCTTTGCCCGATCGTCGACTTCGCTGGGAGCGCAGTATTTCGGACTGATTCTCTACATCGTGGCGGAAGCATTTATCTTTCTGCCTCTTCTTTACATCGCAGCGAATTTTGCCGGTGATGATGGAATTATCGTGAAAGCAGGTGTAACGACCGGGTTCATCTTTGCCGGTCTGACCTTTGCCGCTTTCGCCACGAAGAAGGATTTTTCCTTTCTCCGCGGCTTCCTCATGATCGGGGGATTCGTGGCTCTCGGCATCATTGTTGTATCGATCATCTTCGGATTTAACCTGGGCACAATTTTCTCGGGGGCGATGGCGATTTTTGCCTCCGTGAGCATTCTCTACACGACCTCGAACATCATTCACCACTATCGAACCGATCAGGCGGTGGCGGCGTCTCTTTCGCTCTTTGCCGGAGTTGCACTACTTTTTTGGTATATTCTCCGGATTCTGCTGTCATTTGCGAGTAGTGAGTGACTCTCCGGAAATGGGGCTTTGGCAGGGTCGTCGGTTGTCGACGGCCCTTTTTTGTATCTGGCAGGACGGCACGCATTCGCGAAATATTCGGCATTGCCGCCGGGGATCGGATTTCCTACGTTTACCAAATAACGGAAACGAATTTTATGAATACATCTGACAAATCCCCCACGATCGATCGCAGGAAAGCTCTCAAATACGGTGCCGGTTTCGGACTCGCCCTGGCCTGGCCGAATTCCAAAGTGCTGGGTGCAAACGAAGATATCAGGGTTGGGGTGATCGGCGTGAACGGTCGCGGGAAATCACACATCAGCGCTTTTTCGGGAATGAAGGGCGTGCGCGTTTCAGCGCTTTGCGACTGTGATCCGGCGGTTCTCGATGCGCGGGTTAACAAACTCGCCGACGATAAGGGATACGGTGTGACCGGCTACGCGGACATGAGAAAGATGTTCGACGAAGGAGACATTGATGCGATGGCTACGGCAACGCCGAATCACTGGCACACCCTGGCAGGAGTGTGGGCGATTCAGGCGGGGAAAGACGCCTATGTCGAGAAGCCGATTTCTCACAATGTCTGGGAGGGGCGTCAGCTTGTGAAACTGGCGCGCAAGAATGGAAAAATTTGTCAGGGCGGAACCCAGAGCCGGTCGATGGGGTCGATTCAGGCGGCAGTGAAGTTTGTTCAGGATGGCAAGCTCGGTAAAATCAAATACGTCAAAGGAATGTGTTACAAGCCACGGGCCTCGATCGGCAAAGGCGGCGGCGGTGAAATCCCGGAGGGTGTTGATTACAACCTCTGGTGTGGTCCGGCGAATCAGGAGGCTCCTCTCGGTCGCCAGCGTTTCCACTATGACTGGCACTGGTTTTACGATTACGGCAACGGCGATATGGGTAACCAGGGGATTCATCAGATGGATGTGGCCCGTTGGTATCTCGGTGAGGATAAGATTGCTCCCCGCTCCATGAGTATCGGTGGCCGCCTTGGTTACGACGATGATGGGGAAACTCCGAATACCCAGATTGTGTATCACGACTACGATGCCGCGCCTCTGATTTTCGAAACCCGCGGGTTGCCGAAGGCGAAAGAATTTCAGGAAGACGGCTGGGGCAAAAACATGGACCAGCCCGACGAGTATCCGGGTGAGAGCGGCATTTCGGTCGTAGTCGTCTGCGAGGGCGGGAGCGTTTACACGAACGCCGGTGGCAAAGTGAAAATGAAAGATGCCGAGGGTAAAGAGATGGAGGCACCGAAGGCCCTCGACAGTGAGGACATCTTTACCAACTTCATCAACGCGGTGAAGAGCCGGAAGGTTGAAGAGCAATATGCGGACTGCGAAGAGACTCATATCTCAAGTGCCCTGTGCCACACCGGATTGATCTCCCACCGTCTCGGTTCGCAAATGACGAACGATGAGATTCTCGAGTCGATCAAAGATGATGCGACCCTGACCGATCGCTACCAATCGATGGCTGATCATCTCGGCAAGAACGGCGTGAAGGTCGATGAGAATGAAGTCGTGCTCGGACCGATGTTGAAATTCAATCCGGAGACGGAGTGGGCGGAAGGAAACGGCGAGCTCGACGAGCCCGCCAACAAGCTTTGCACCCGCGAATACCGCGAGCCGTTCGTTGTACCGGAAGTTCTCTAACAAAACCTTTTTTTGTGAGGAGTCTAATTTGTTTCGCCGTTGCTGTTCTGCTCTCCGCGCTCAATGCGGAGGGGCAAACCGTTCCGGCGAACCCGCTCGTGCCGAACGAATCGGGCGGTCGTTCCTCGCGAAATTTGGGGGGTGGGGGAGATCTCGGGACCGCTACCGGAGCGAAGGTTGATTCATCGAAGAAGACCGTAGTGATTCAGTATGTCTCAGTGACACCGTTGCAGGACTGGACCAATCTGGAAGGGAAAACCGTTCGCGCCCGGATCCTCGCTTTTTCCGCTCCGGCCGCAGGTGAGCAGGGACCGATCGAAGTGATCCGTGACGGGAAAATCCGCATGCTCATTCCGGGAAAGTCGAAACCGGTCGACTACCCGTTGGCACAACTGACGCGGAATCACCGCGATGATCTGGAACAGATCGCGAAGGCAGCGGCAAAAGGGCCGCCTCAATCCGGAGGAGAGAAAGAAGAGAAATGATACGATGTTTTTTGGCAGCAGTTCTGGCAGTGCCGATGTTCTGCCCGGCCGCCGATATCCCGGAAAATTTTGAGCGGGGAAATCTCGTCGCCTGGTGCATCGTCCCCTTCGACGCGAAGAAGCGCGGGCCGGAGGAGCGTGCGAAGATGGTCAAAGAGCTCGGCCTTCGGCGAGTGGCCTACGACTGGCGAAAGGAGCATATCCCGACCTTCGAAGAAGAGATTCTTGCTTACAAAAAGCACGGACTCGAGATGTTTTCCTTCTGGGGCGGACACGAAGAAGCCTTTGCTTTGTTTGAGAAACACGATATCAGACCGCAAGTTTGGAAGACGCTCCGGGATGGAAAAGGGGAGACGCAGGAGGAAAAGGTAAAATCAGCTGCCGATGCGATGGAGCCACTTGCGAAGCGGACCGGCGAACTCGGATGTGAGCTGGGGCTTTACAATCATGGCGGCTGGGGCGGCAAACCGGAGAATCTCGTCGCGGTCTGCGAGGAGCTGCGTAGTCGCGGGCATGAACACGTCGGAATCGTTTACAATTTTCACCATGCCCACGGGCATTTTCCCCATAAAAAACAATCGATCGGGCACTTCGGATACTGGGAGAATCAATTCGCTGAAATGATGCCGTTTCTGCTATGCCTGAATCTGAACGGAATGGCGTCCGAAACGGAGCCGAAGGAAAACAAGATTCTCCCTATCGGAGCCGGGGCGGAGGAAAAACGTCTCATCGAGGCGGTTATCCGGATGGGCTATGAGGGACCGGTCGGAATTCTCGATCACCGGAATGAAACGGACTCAGCCGAAACACTTCGTGAGAATCTGGAAGGTCTCCGGAAATTGCTTTCCTGGAAAGCGGGAGAGTAGCAGAGGGATCAGGCTACTTCGCTTTTTGGAATATCACGTCGACCCGACGTGATTTGGCTTCGTCGCTACCCGTCGCAGCTGCCTGGGTTTCGCCGAAGGATATGACCTCGATTCTGTCGCCGGCGATCCCGTTTTCGACAAGGTAGTCTTTCACCATCTCGCACCTGGCCCGGGCAAGTATTCCATTGTATTCAGAGGAGCCGCTCGGATCGGCGTGGCCTCGCAATTGGAGGGATAGACGGTTCTCGCTTTCCAAACCGGGAACAACGGACTTTCGGAGTGTTTCTTTGTTAGTGTCAGTCAAGTATGTGGAATCGAAGCCAAAGGAAACCGACACCGTTTCGGGAATTTTGACAGGTTCCTCCGGTTTCAGAGACGCCGGGGCAGGTTCTTCCGCGGTGGACGCTTCGTCCTTTTCTTCGGCATTTTTGGCGGCAAGCGTGGCTGCAGCAAGTTGCTGAACTGTTTTCTCAATTTTCGCGACGCTTTCCTTCTGCACCCGCGCCATTTCTTTCTGCGACGCTATCAGCTCTTTTCGGGACACATTGAGTTCCTGTTCTCTCTCCAGGCGCTCCGCTTCGCGCTTTCGGGCAAGGGTCAGGGCACTTCTCATGGTCTCAACGGTGTTTTCGGGGAGGCCCGGTGAAATGCTCTTCAATTCGATGTCGGCGTTCTCGAAATCTCCACTCTGAAGAAGGGTGTAGAATGCGATTACAGAAGAGGTTCCCGGTTGAGGGACTGCACCTGTTTCCGGTATCGCTTCGCTGGATTCCGATTCTAACGAGGAAGATTCAGCGACAGGGGCTTCGACTACAACGGGCCCGGTCGGGAGCTCAGCTGCTGCCGTATCCGGCATCGTCTCGCTTTCTACTCCGGTAAGTGAAAGCGAGCTGATCGCGGTTTCAAGGTCAGTGGTGAGAAGGGCGATCTTTTCCGCACCGGCTGTGTCGGACAAATTCAGGATCTCCTCTTTTGCCTGCTCAAAGTTTCCTTCTTCAATGTGCTGATAGAATGAGGAATACGCTTCGTCTTCGCTCAGTTCACTGAGCGGAGGCTGAACCTCTTCAGTAGTGGATTCCGTTGCCTCGCTGGTCTCTGAGCCTTCGTCATAGTCGACTGCTGCGAGTGCCGCTGCGAGATCTTTCTCCGGAAGGGGCGGCTCTGACCTCTGCACAAATTTTGGGAGGACGAAAGCTGCAAGAAGCAGAAGGACCATCAAGGCGGCAAAACCGATTTTCGAAACTAATTTCATTACATAAAAAGACGCATAACATATAATTTCCAGCTTTTAAGAAATTTATCACAAATAAATTTGTTTTTTGTGAAAACTGGAGGAATCTGTTTTGCGGCTGGATGTCTTCAAGAAAGCAATTCAGCAAAAAGTGAGCCAATTCGAAACAGACAGTGCAAATGACCATAAAAAACTATTCGGTCGTCGAGATACGCAACGATTCCGTCAAATCGGTAGCGGGAGATTCCAGTGAGCGGATTCGCTCCCGGTTTGCGAGAGAGGCAGAAAGTCTGCAGGAGAGGGCGATGCTAATTGGCAAAGCGATCGGGATGACTGCCGTAGTGAGCGTCGCAGTTTCCAAGGAAAAAGGCGGCATTGCCTTCCGGTTCGCGCGGGATTCCGGCGAGGATTTTGACGCGAAGGGAATCCTTGTGGAGGGAGACTCTCCGAATGTGAGCAGTCTTTTGAAAGTATTGAAGTGATTTGCGGCTGACAACGGTATGACTGATACTGTCTCATACGACGCTGTGATTAAGTCGCTTCGAATGATGAAGCGGGTGAGAAACCTGCACGGGGCGATCCTGATTCACGAGGGAATCCCGCTCGGGGGAGATACGATCCTGACGGATGCGGGAAATGATGGCTTTGTCAGGGAGGTGAACGCACTGTCGTCACTCTACCGGAACTCCAGGGAGAAGGTTGGCCGGGTTCTTGTCGAGTTCGACGGCGGCAATATCATGATTTTTCTTTCGGACCCTTTCGCGCTCGCGCTTTTTTTCGGTAGTGGAGTCGCCTCGGAAAAAGTGGAGAAATACGGCGAGGAGTTTTTGGAGAAATGGGCAGATGCTTTGCAGCTGGAGGACTCGGTATTGTCGCTGCCGCTCATGACAGAAAAGGGGTTGAAGGAGACGAATATTTTGGACGACGAAGAGTCAGCGGAGGTGACCGATGATCATGAAGAGAGCGTCGAGGTAGAGGCGGAGCCAGACTCGGAAGATGATGCCGGAGCGCTATGGGATGACTTCCGTGTACGCACAGAGAATCTCTTTTCCAAGGTACTGGGGCGGGCCCAGGCGAAGCGTTTTATTGAAAGAGAACTGACCGCTCTTGGTGTGGAGAAAGGAAATCACCTTTCCGTTTCGCAATTCCGCCCCTTTGGAGAAAGGCTGATCAAGCGGGTAAAAGACCGCACTGTGAAAAAACAACTCGAACTCGAACTCGTTTCCCTCGTCGGCGAATTCACCAAATGAATCTCTTCAGAGAATAATATTTACCCGACATGAAATTATTTCATTCCTGCGCATCCGCCTTGCTCGCGCTCACATTACTTGCCGGCACTGTCGCACCTGCATTCGGGCAGGAGAGTGACGTGGATCTCGAAAGGCTTGAGCTTCTGATCAAGCAGGCCAATAAGATGAAGGCGAAAATTGAGGAAGAGAAGCGGGCCGAGGCGCAGCTCAATGATCCGGCATTTCAGAAAAAGAAAATGCGGGAATTCGATGCGAAGCTGCAATCACTGGAATCACCGCTGGGAGAAGACAAGCCGCAGATTCAGAAGAACATTGATTACGTTTGGACAGTTACTGCCGGAATCCTCGTCATGCTGATGCAGCTGGGCTTTTGCATGCTCGAGATCGGTCTGTCGCGGTCGCGGAACGCGATCAACGTGGCGATGAAAAACGTTCTCGATTTCTCTGCGGCTACTATTTCGTTCCTGCTTTTCGGATTTACCTTCATGTTTGGAACGTCTCAAACAGGCTGGATCGGCGCGCAGGATTTTGCAATCTGGCGGTTTGATGGAGACAGCCAGATTTGGACCTTCTTCTTTTTCCAGGTCGTTTTTGCGGCCACGGCATGCACGATTGCTTCGGGGGCTATGGCGGAACGCACGAAGTTTGTCGGGTATCTTTGCTACACGGTAATTCTTTCCGGCCTGATTTACCCCGTTTTCGGCCATTGGGCGTGGGGCAGCTTCGGGGGAGGATTCGAACCGGATTTCGGGGGTAGCCCGGGCTGGCTTGAATCCTTTGGGGCCGGGTTTCACGATTTCGCCGGGTCGAGCGTAGTTCACGGAATTGGCGGTGCCAGTGCCCTTGCCGGAATCATCGTTGTCGGCTCGCGGACCGGGAAATTCGACAAAGACGGTCATGCCCGGTATCTACCCGGGCACAACCTGCCCCTTGTCGCATTCGGGACCATCATTCTCTGGGTCGGTTGGTTCGGATTTAACGCGGGCTCGCTGGTGGAGGGGAGTGCCGGAATCGGCCGGATCTGTGTGAATACGGCCGTCGCGGGAGCGGCAGGTTGTATCGTCGCAATGTTTTTCTTCTGGGCCATTCGAGGTGTTCCCAATGTCCTTGTGGCGCTCAACGGGATTCTGGGAGGGTTGGTAGGGATCACCGCCGGTGCTGACGTGGTTACTCCCGTGAGCGCTGTGCTGATAGGCGGAATCGGCGGAGTTCTGGCGACGGCCGGTGCCTTTCTTCTCGATCGTCTCAAACTGGATGATGTCGTCGGTGCTGTTCCGGTCCATCTTTTTTGCGGAATATGGGGAACTGTCGCAGTTGGCATATTTCACGAAGATGGATTCAGTCTCGACCGGCTTGGCATCCAGACTTTCGGAACGTTCGCGATAGCGATCGGTTCGTTTGGGGTTGCGCTGGTGCTGTTCAAAGTGATCGACACCTTCATTGGCCTCCGGGTGAGTGATGAAGAACAGGAAGACGGACTCGATTTCACGGAACACTCCGTCAATTCCTACCCGGATTTTGAAACGGCGGAAAACTGAGCTGTCGGATTTTTCCCGCTCACGACACCCCCAGAGCCACTCTCGCGGACTCGCTTACCCCGAAGCAGGTTTCTTCGAGCGACAAGCCATCGGTCTTTACTTCAAAGTCGTTCGCGGATCCATAGGAGTCGTTGCGATCTTCGAGCATTTCGCGAATCGTTTCCTGCGGGTTCTCTGTTTGGAGTAGGGGGCGGTTTCGGTTTCTGCGAACCCTTTCGTAAATGGTTTCGGGAGAGGCTTTCAGCCAAATGACGTAGCCGGCAGTCTTGAGGATTTCGCGGTTTTCCTCCCGGGTTACAATTCCGCCGCCGGTGGAAATCACCTGGTTCGATTTGCTCGCGCATTCCCGAAGAATATCGGTCTCCATCTGCCGAAACGCTTCTTCGCCGTCCTGCTCGAAGATTTTGGGAATGGATTTTCCGGCCCGCTTACTGATGAGGTGATCGGTGTCGACAAATCGGAACCCGAGACTTTTCGCCACCTTTTTTCCAATGGTGGTTTTTCCCGTTCCCATAAATCCGATCAAAATCAGATTGCGACTGCGCTGGTCTGACGTATTCACTATCCTTTCAGCATAGCGGGGAAAGATCGGATGCCCAACATTTTCCGAAACGGTTTTCCGCATGGAAGAGAATTTTTATGGAAACAGAAATCGCAACGACCGATAGCGAAGTCAACACGAACGAAACCGTTCGAAAAGCGGTGGCTCTTTTGCAGTCAGGTGAAGTGGTGGCTCTGCCGACAGAGACAGTCTACGGCCTCGCCGCAGATGCGCTGGATCCGGATGCGGTCGAGAAAATCTTCGCGGCGAAGGAGCGCCCGCATTTTGACCCCCTTATCGTGCACGTTCCCCACAAAGATTCCCTCTATGATGTCGCAAACGTTCCGGAGGAGATCCGCAAAACGGTGGTGCAGCTCGTCGAAACATTCTGGCCGGGTCCCTTGACCCTGGTCCTGCCGCGCCGCGAATCAATTCCTGACGTAGTAACCGGTGGACTCGATTCGGTGGCGGTCCGGCAGACGGATCACCCTGTATTCCACCGGATCCTGCGAAACTTCGGCGGTCCTGTTGCCGCTCCGAGCGCTAACATGTTCGGCCAGCTCAGCCCCACGTCGGCTCAGGCCGTTCTGGATCAGCTGGATGGGCGCATTCCCCTGATTGTCGATGGGGGTGCCTGCGCGCGGGGTCTCGAAAGCACGATTGTGAAAATCTCTCCGGGAGAGAAAAAGCCGACCATCGAAGTGTTGCGCCCGGGACCGATCACCGAAATTGACCTGAAGAAATTTGGAAAAGTGGTTTTTGCCGAACGGAATGAAGAGGTGGAGGATTCTGCTCCGGAAGCGCCGGGAATGCTGCAGAGCCACTACGCCCCGCGAAAACCTCTCCGGCTGTTGAGCCAGCCGGAAGACTTTTCTCCCGAAGAAGGAAAGCGGT
>JAKSBG010000188.1 GCA_022361255.1 Verrucomicrobiales bacterium | reverse complement strand
AGAAAGCCCGAGAACCAGTGTCTGATGGCGCAGTTGATTGAGCGCTCCGACGGGATTGGCCCGGGACCAGCTGAAGGCACGGCGATTCTCCTTTTTCAGGGATTCGGGCAGGATGAAAAATCCGTAGATCCAGTTAAGAAGGGTGAGAACAGCTGCGGCGTAGAAGGGGAGTCTCAGACCCGCATCTCCGTAGGTTTCGAGGCCGTAGTCTCCGAGCCAGCCTCCAAGAGCCGGACCGCAGATGAAACCGAGCCCGAATGCAGCGCCGAGAATTCCAAAATTCGCGGCTCGCTTTTCTTTCGTGCTGACGTCGGCGATATAGGCCGCTGCGGCGGAAAAATTGGCCCCGGTGATGCCGGAGAATATGCGTCCCATAAAAAACCAGGCCAAAGTCGGTGCCCAGGCCATGAGGAAGTAGTCGAGTCCGGAGCCGAACAGGGAAATGAGAATGACGGGTCTCCTTCCGAACCGGTCGGAGAGGCTTCCCAGGATCGGCGCGAAGATAAACTGCATCAACGAGTAGAGCCCGGCCAGTGCGCCATAAATAAACGCAGCGGAGGCGACTCCGCCCTCGGCGAGCTGATCAACGAGCTTCGGCAGAATCGGTATGATCAACCCGACCCCGAGCACGTCGAGGAAGAGGGTGATGAAGATAAACACCAGTGCCGGCTTGCGGTGATTCATAGAGCGTTCAGAGAATCACCCGCAGGACAGCCCGGCGGCAAGCACGGTTTTACGCGTGCTTTTCCGCTTCTGCGACCTTCCGCTCCTGTTGAGCGAGGAGCTTTTTCTGGTAGCGCCCCTGGACGATATCGGTCAGGACGAGAACGGCAATCACAAAGTAGAAGGTGGTCTTCGTCATCTGGTGCACCTCATGGCCGAAGAATTTCAAATGAGCGAGATGACCTCCCTCGGTGAGCAGCATGATCCCCACGATGAGAAGAATGAAGAGTCCGAGCACCTCATACATGCGGTTTTTCTGAAGAAAGGTGGAGACCCGGTCGGCGAGCCAGATCATGAGAATGCCGCCGATGACAATCGCAGTCGCCATGACCAGAAAGACTTTCGTCAGGGCCATGGCACTGAGAATGGAATCGAAAGAGAAAACCACGTTCATCACCACAATCGCCGTGACGACGCTGCCGACCGACTTCACGCTGCCTTTTTTGATGTGGCCGTGTTCCCCCGGGGCGATTGCGATCATGTGAAACACTTCTT
>JAKSBG010000309.1 GCA_022361255.1 Verrucomicrobiales bacterium | reverse complement strand
GCTCGATTCAATTGTCGTCCGAGCTTTCAGTGCTCCTCGGATTCCATAGCATGCGGAGTGTCTCTCGTGATGGTAGGCTTCACCACAGTAGGGCTGGTCCAGATAGACCTTGATCGCGAAGCCGCATCGCCCCCTTCACATCGTTTTCGTTGTAGATGATTCGCTCGCAAGACTGTCAGTCTCATCTCAACCCAAGATAGAAGTTTGCCAATTAAACAGACGTTTCTGGAAACGTAACGGAAGAAGACTGCGTAGCCGTCTTGCATCAGCCACAATGCATCAGGCCTTTAACCACAGTGATTTAGAGAGGTTCCGTAATCTCAACGAGGGGGAAAGCCCCCACGGGGCTGGAACGGCTCGACAGGACTTACTGGTCCTCAAAGAACAGGTTTTCTTCAAAGTCGGGCCAAAGCTCTTTGATTTCTTGGACGAACTTTTCAGTCTCGGGAGTTCTAGGGACCGTCTTGGGAATGATTTTCACATTTGGCCTCTTGGCGTTCTCTACCGCAGCCTTGTTGACTCGATGTCCTATACTGGAGAGCCATTCGACGACTTCAGAGTTCGTTCTTTCTGGGATTAGCCCCCACATTTGATGCTTCAAAGCGCGAAGGAACATCGTCCTCGCATACTTCATGGGAGTGGCGTCTTTGCCTTTCCGCACACCATCAACCCTCGGTGTTGCCAAGTAGTCGAGGAACCCTTCAACAGAACTCACGTCCTTGAGGACGACGGATTTCAACCGTGAATACTTCACCCACTCCTTGCGGCAGTTATTGAACTCTTCGACAGAGTTCCAAGGTCGCGTCGTGAACCAGACGTGCTGTAGATCAGAATCAAATCCCACTTGTGAAGGGCGTTGCCCCCAGTCGTATTCCATCCCAAGCTTGCGCGTATGTTCTGCGGCAACCATATCGCCTCCGGTGCGGTAGAGTTCGGCAAGGCCTGGAAGTCTGGTATACGTGAAGCTCGTATGAAACTCGCGTTTGAAGAACTGAGACGACATCCAAGAGTTTTGTTCTTTATCTCCCGACACTGGAGGACGGATTCCAGCCTTTGCCAGTATCATCGGTTTTACATCTTCCTCGGGTGAAATATTACCTTCTTCTAGCGTGATCTGACCTCGACGGCGAAACGACAATAATTTCCTCACGCGATGTTTGACCTCCAGGGCGTTATGATCGCCAGTGAGCCGCCTTAGGGTTTCCGAGTAGGCCGAACACTCGCTCCCTCGACACGCCGCCTTCACAGCCTCCACAGGAGCGTTTGTGATGAAGCCATCGGTTGTGCAACTCACCACCGTGCATTCCGGCGGAAGAGCGTTGAGAATTTCCCCCAAAACCGCCCTGATTTCTCCAGAGGCGTAGGAGGCTATGTAGGGATTGGTAACTTCACTTCGAGGCGAATCCTTTCTGGAATTACTTCTCGAATCGAATACCCGCTTCCTGTTCAATCCCTGAGCGAGCTTTCCGTATATCGAATTGCCGATCACTTTGATTAGCAATTCTTCAAGAGACCCTTTGTCGTGCTCCTTCCGCATTCGCAGGATTTCATCGATCACGGGTTCGAAGGGCTTCCGATTCATATCCATGGGCACTATCACTCCCGAAATAATTTTGAGAGAAGCGCCAAGAGAGCGAGCAAGACGAATCTCTGGAGGCGTGGCATAACCCTTCCCAGACAACGGAAAAATCAGTCCGTTGGCAGTTTTGACAGGGATGCATGGAAATCGGATGGAGTCAGGAAATTCGAAAGTGACGAATGCCCCGCCCAAAACCTCGCAGTTGAAGTCGTCCGGACAGCAGGTGTTTTTGAGGTCTTGCCACCTCGGGGTTCCAAGTTGAGCAAGGGAAGTTGTATAGGCACTTCTTAGGTCGTAATCGGTCCAGTTATCGACCGAAGTGGGGCCGAAGAAAAACGATTCATTTCGCCCACCATGGAAACACTCAGTAGCCAACTGTTCATGCAAGAACGGCAATTCAAGAGGAAGCGTGATGGTGTTAGTCCGATAATGTCCATCGAAATTATCCCACTCGGCTGACTCAAACTCTTCCTTCCCCAGAACTTCAAGTTTATCCACTGAGAACTTATCCCATCGATCTAACAGAAAGGTCTGAGCCATTTGACCGATTGAAATGGGAATCTCGGATCTTCCTCCAAAATCTCTCTTCCATGTCAGTGCGAGTTTCTCAGCGTATTTAGCAGTGATCTCAGCGTCCCTGAGCGCGTATCTGTCAAATATTTCAGGGAGATCTCGATCGAGCAAATCCATCCTCTCTATGAAATAGTCGATCATGTGAAGTTTCGGCAGGTCAAGAAGATCCCCAACGCTCTGGAGAGACTTTTTACCGTCGGGAGCAAGCATCAAGGTATCCCTGAGTGTAATCGACAGGTTCCTCTTGTTCCGGTTATTGTCCGACCAACGAATCTCGTAGGGCTTCATGATAGACATGAACGATTTCCCAAGAGCGTCGAACTCCTTCTTAAGTTCATTGTAGTCCTCTAGACCTACCAAATCCGCAAGAGTCCAGTGCGCCACTAGATAAATACTGGTAGGATATTTCGAGAAAAGTCCGTCAGACTTGGCGTCCATCAACGTCCTTTTAAGGAGGGTCCGCAGCGTCCATCGCTCTTCATTGTGTGACAGCCGATAAACTTTCTCCCATGACTCACCATCGAGTCTGACGTGAACTTGATAGCTGAGAATCTTGTTCACGTTTCCTCGGAGCACCCACTCAGAATCAAACCCGACGATTACTTCGTCTGGCAGAAATGGCTGTGTGGCCGTTATAGCCCCGTGGGGGCTTTCCCCCACATCGAAGTTACGGAGGACTCCGGAAGCTTGCGTGGAGAGCAAAGAAGCACTCATCTAACTTCTCCCTCCTACGATTGGCTTTTTGATTTCGTAGGCGTTCCCTTCCTCCGCGAAGAGTTCAATGTAACCGAGCAATGAATTCAGATCGATCAGTCTGCACCCTCTTCCAAAATCAGTTGGTCTGAAGAGAACGGACTTGACCCGTGCGAGACCTGAGTGTGCTTCGGGCCTTATTAATTTGCGAAGTTGTGAATGCGATAGCCCTGTAAACTGGCAGTTAGATCCTGACTTCGGCAGTCGGATATAGACAGGGCGAAGAGAGGTTTCATCTAGAATGTGGACTGGTGGGGAAACTCCCTCTTTACCTTCGATTCTCTCAGAGTTAACTTGAAGTTGTTGAAGGTCCTTATCCGATTCTTTAACTGTCTCCCAGTCGTGGCCGTCAAACTCCGGCTGGGGGACTTTTTCGTTGTTCGGAATCTTATTCATGGTGTGTAGAGTGGATGAAGATTGAAATGATCGGCTCTATGTTGTCGTTGGTTTCTTTCCTCATCTGGGATTGCTTTTTAGGTTTGAATTTCAGGAGCCGTTTCCAAGAAAACTCAAGTTTCCGCATCCCGCAAATTCCCCAAAGCGCTGAAAATAAGTCAGTTACGAGTTTTCTGTGTGTTGGTGAATCACCGATCGTTCCGACCATTTGATTGCTAGGGAGTTAAAGTCAGTGACCCTCCTCTTGAGGTAGGTGATTCTTTACCCAAATTGGTAGCCAAAAATTTTTGACTTTTTTTTCCGGAAGGTCTGCGATGGCCCCTAAGAACGCCTTTTGGGACTGCTATTTAGCTATTTATGCCTTGAAGAACTTCCCCCAAGCCTGAGGTCACACGCTTGCGATTGTCCACGTAATGTGCGGCAGTGATCCTGATGTCCGAGTGCCGCAAGAGGACTGAGGCTGCGTGGATACCTGCCTGCGCACAGATGATCGTCCCGTATTCCTTCCGTAACGCGTGAATCTTATTACGTGACTCGATCCCGTTTTCGCCGAGCCATTTCGACAAGGTCTTGAAGTGTTTGTCGGCGCGGTAGTGCCGCTGAGGAGAATCCAAGATGGGTTCCACGCCTTCTATTACGAATCGGTCGTCCGCTTCCTCTTTTCGCTCTCGAAAAAATTGGAGGATCTCTGGATCTAGAGGAACGTCGCCACCACTATTTGCTTTCGGTTCGAAACAGTCTGTCACGTCGATCCGCACTGCGCCTTTGGACCAGAGGAATTGCTTCCATTGAAGTTTGTCGATCTCATTTCGACGCAGTCCAAGGCTAAGGGCCAAGAGGAAAATCTTGAAGGCTTCCCGCTTAGATGATGCTTGAGATTCGGCGATCTCTTTGGCGCGAGGCATCATCGGATGGAGCGGTTTACCCTTGTAGATTGCCACCTCATTCGATGCGTCCGCGTTAAAGAGATCGCGGCAAGCTGCCTCCATCAGTTCTCCCGGCTCGCATTGCGAGTAGTATCGCATGGACCCTTCCGGTTCATAGCGGACACCGGTGAAAGGAAGTGGGTCAGGGAGTTCGAGATGGGTAAGAAAGTCGAGGTGCCGTTGGCTGAAGAGCGTCTTGGAGTTCCGTATCAACGAATTTACGGAACGCCTCTTCGCTTGTTTGTCTCGTGGGTCCGAAGATGCCTTCGCGAGATATTCGAGCTTCCAACGATTCACCTTTTCCGGAGTAATTTTGGACAGCTTCACTTCCCCAATCCGTCGTCTCCATTCTTCGGCACCGCCGTTGTAATAGTCCCTGCGATTCATACCTTCGGGCATCTTGATCTTCACAATCCCATCAACGATGGAACGGAGTTTTCCGGCGTAGGTCTCGAAAGTGCGACGTGGAAGGGCTGTCACTTTTCCTACCTCGTCTAAGAATTCGCCAACCGTGAGGTTGGCCATTTTTTGCATCACTCCTTTGTGTCTAAGCCGAGCTTCATCCCATCCGGCACCACGGATGGTAAGATAAATTTCCAGAGCCTTCTTAGCAGCCGCGCGTTTAGAGGACTCGCCTGTTGAAAAGGTCTCACGATGCCCACTGTGTTGGATTCTGACAGTGAATGTATTGCTCTCGTAGACGGACTCTCCTTCCTTCTTCCGGGGAAGCTTGACTTTGTCTTCCCAGTATCGAAAATCAGTTTTGGAGAAGGGGTTTTTTCGGACGTTTTCTCTAGCCATTTTCCAGCCACTTTTTGCAGGGGTCAGGGTGGTTCAATAGAAATCACCCTGAAATTACAATCCTCTAAAAAGCTATATGGCACAAGGGGTGCAGCCCGATTGAGCCGCGATGAACCCTAACGAACCAACCCAAAAAATCCCTCTGAAAATCCTTGTGTCCCCAGTTCAAATCTGGGTCGAGCCACTTCCCGTTCCACCCCTCCCGCAGTGGCGGCGGAGACACGAGCCAGGCGTCATGGATGCGCTGGATTAACTCTGTTCAAATTCCTCGAGGGTGTGAATCAGCTTTTTGTTCACGAATTCGAGGATGCCGAGTTGGGACAGCTCCCGTCCGTAGCCGGAATTCTTGATTCCTCCGAACGGCAACTCTTCGCTGGAATTGGTCGGCTGGTTGATGAAAAGCATCCCGGTGTCGACTTTCTCCGCGACCCGGCGTCCGCTTTCGATATCAGAGGTGTAGACGGAACCACCCAGTCCGTAGGAGGAATTGTTTGCCAGTTCGATTGCCTGGTCTTCGTCTTCGAAACGATAGATACAGGCGACCGGTCCGAAAAGTTCCTCGTCGAAGATGTCGTTCTCCGAGGTAATGCCCGTGAGAATCGTCGGCTCGACAAACGCTCCCGGACGATCGGGGCGACCGCCGCCGGTTACGACTTCCGCTCCCTGGCGAACCGCTGTCTGGATTTTCCGATGAAGATCTTTCGCTGCGCCTTCGGTCGAGAGGGGGCCCAACTCAGTGTCGGAATTCATGGGGTCTCCCACTTTCAAATTTGCAAAGGCTTCTTTCATACCGGCAGTGAAATCTTCGTAGAGGGATGAATGAACAATGAAACGCTTTGCCGCGACGCAGGACTGGCCATTGTTCGTAAGGCGCCCCTGGACGGCTTTTTCCACGGTTTTTTCGAGATCGGCATCTTCGAGAACGATGAAGGCGTCATTCCCGCCCAGCTCCATCACGGAACGGCGCAGGTTTCGACCTGCCGCTGCTGCGACACTCCTGCCGGCTCTCTCGCTGCCCGTCAGGGAAACCCCCTGGATGCGGGAGTCATCAATGATCGTTTCGACGAACTCGGTAGGGATAAAAAGATTGTTGTAGACCCCGGACGGCAGTCCGACCTCATGGAAAAGCTTTTCAATCGCCTGCGCGCAGCGGGGGACGCAACTTGCGTGGCGAACGAGTATCGCGTTGCCCGCCATGATGTTGGGAATCGCAAACCGGACGACCTGATAGAAAGGGAAGTTCCAGGGCATGACGCCCATCAGGACTCCGATCGGATCGTAACGAAGATAGGCCTCGCCTGAATCCCCGGTTTCGACAGTACTGTCGGCGAGAAACGTTTCGGCACCTTCCGCATAAAATTTGGCAATCTTTGCGCAGAACCCGATCTCCTCTTTCGCCTGGGAGATGGGTTTTCCCATTTCGAGAGTGATCATTTCCGCGTATTCGCTCTCCCGCTCTTTGAGCTGATTGCTGAACTCGTTGACGATGCCTTTTCGTGTCTCGTAGTCAGTAGTTCGCCAGCTTTGAAAGGCTTCGTGGGCGGCGTCGATTTTCCCAGTCGCTTCCTTTTTGGAAAGGGAAGGGAACTCTTCGAGGGTTTCGAGGTTTGTCGGGTTTATGGATTGATAGGGCATGATCGTGAAGTGGTCCGGGTTATGCTTTCTGTTCGTTTTGGTTTACTCCGGAAAATTCTTTTACGATCCGGTCGCAGAAGGCCGGTAGGTCATCCGGCTTTCTGCTCGTAGTGAGAGTTTCGTCGCTCACACATTCTTCATCGACCCAGGTAGCACCTGCGTTTTCCAGGTCCGTCTTCAGACTGGGCCACGATGTCATTTTCCTGCCGCGAACGACGCCGGCTTCAATCAATGTCCACGGACCGTGACAGACCGCTGCAACGGGTTTGTTCTGTTCAAAGAAGTCGCGAATGAATTTGATGGCATCTTCGGAAAGCCGGAGGGCGTCAGGATTGAAGACTCCGCCCGGAAGAACAAGCCCGTCGTATTCGGAGGCAGTGGTCTGATCTACTGTCCTGTCGACCTCGAAGCGGTCGGCATTCTCGTCGTGATTGACTCCCTGGATTTCCCCCTCTTCCAGAGAGACGAGAGTGGTCTGTGCACCGGCATTGCGGACTGCTTCGACAGGTTTCGTCAGCTCGACCTGTTCGAAGCCATCCGTTGCCAGAAACGCGATTTTTTTTCCTGTTAGAGTGTTTTTCATGAGGTTGTTTGGATTAGTGAATGCCCCACCGTGTTGCAGAACCTGTGCCGGTGCGATTTCCGGTCTTCTCCCCGGAGGATCAGCCGTCGTCTGCTGCCCTTTGATTCCTTTTCCGACGGGGGATTGAAGCTGTTCCTGCTCAATAGGAACCCGGGGATTCTCATCTCCCCGTGGTGCAGGCAGGCTATGCATTCTGCATGAAGAGAAGTGGAGTTTGATTGCGGGTTGCCCAGTTCACACGGCGCGCAGGACGTTCAGAATATCAGGGAAAAATTCCTCCCGGTCTGTCAAAGGCCCGTTATCAGGGGGATTGAGGCACATTGGGTTCCAACCCGCGAACCTCACGTTGTTCTGGCCGGGAACCTGCGATTCATAAAGGCACCATGAGCAAAGAATACAAAATCACCATTAAGGAAGTTGAAGCCGTCACGAGGAATGTCGGGCGGTTTGTCACCACCAAACCGGAGGGATATTCGTTCCGGCCCGGGCAGGCTACTGAAGTGTCGATTGCGAAAGACGGATGGAAAGACGAGAAGCGCCCCTTCACGTTTACTTCTCTTCCGGAAGATCCGCTGCTCGAGTTCACCATCAAAATTTATCCTGAGAAGGACGGAGTTACTGATCGGCTTGCAGAGCTTCAAGTTGGTGAAGAGCTGATCATTGGAGAGCCGTGGGGGGCTATCGAATACAAGGAGCCGGGCGTCTTTATCGCAGGTGGCGCAGGGGTTACTCCTTTTATCGCGATTCTCAGAGACCTGCAGAAGAAAGAAGAGATCGATGGAAACCGGCTCCTCTTTTCCAACGAAACGGAGGACGACATCATTCTCGCCGGAGAGCTTCGCAGGATGCTGGGTGACGGTGCGCTCTATACCGTGACATCAGAGGACAGTGAGACCTATCGGGAGGGGAGAATCGACGAGAATTTTCTCAGTCAGGAAATCAAGGACTTCGATCAGCACTTCTATGTATGTGGACCACCTTCGATGGTTGACGACGTGACTTCGTCGTTGAAGAGCCTGGGAGCGTCGGAAGAGAAAATTATCGTGGAACAGGCCTGATTCGTAACATTCACACCATCACGGTTAACAGACATGAAAATCCGATCCTTTGCAGCCAAAGAACCGAAAGGTAAACTGACCGAATTCGAATACGACCCCGGCGAGCTGGGGCCCGATGAGGTGGAAATCCAGGTCGACTATTGCGGGCTGTGCCACAGTGATTTGAGCATGTGGTCAAACGACTGGGGCCTGAGTGAATACCCGATCGTCCCAGGGCATGAGGTTTCCGGCAGGGTTGTCGATAAGGGCGAGCTGGTTGATCAACTCGAAATTGGTCAGAAAGTCGGCCTCGGCTGGAACAGTAACTCCTGTCAGAAATGCAAGGAGTGTCTCAGCGGAAATCACAATCTTTGTTCGGAGAGTCAGGCGACCATTGTCGGAAGGCACGGAGGCTTTGCGGATCGCGTTCGAACGAACTCGCTCTGGGCCATTCCGATTCCGGGTGACCTTGACTCTTCAAAAGTTGGTCCGCTCTTCTGCGGGGGGATCACTGTTTTTAATCCTGTAGTTATCAGTGACGTGTCGCCGACTGACAGGGTAGGGGTGGTCGGCATAGGTGGACTCGGACACATGGCACTTCAGTTTCTCGGGAAATGGGGATGTGAAGTGACAGCCTTCTCCACTTCGCCGGAAAAGGAGGAAAGCGCGAAGAAGCTCGGAGCGCATCACTTTGTGAACACCGGGGATGAGAATGCGCTCGACGCAGTCGCCAACACCCTGGATTTCCTGCTTGTCACAGTGAACGCTAAACTGGACTGGGAAAAATATATCGCTACGCTGCGGCCCGGAGGGAAGCTCCACCTGGTCGGAGCAGCGCCTGAAGTGAGCTCCGAAGTCTTCCCACTCATCATGGGACAAAAGTCGATTGGAGCGTCGCCGCTGGGAAGCCCCGCTACCGTTCTCTCGATGCTGGAGTTTTCTTCCCGCCATCGGATTGCCCCCGAAACGAAACTGATGCCCATGTCGGAAATCAACGAGGCGATGAAGATTCTCGAAGAAGAGAGCCCGTCACACCGGATCGTTCTCGAAAACGATTTCGACTAGAGGAACACATGTTCCTGCAAGCCGGGCTACCCGTCTGTAGCCCGGCGCACGGCCAGTGCGATGTGGCTGACTTCCCGTAGGCAGGTAGACTTTTTCTCTTTTCTCCGGCGGGGCACGATTTATTCTTCGGCATGAACGTGATCCGCCCTTTTTTAGCCCTCATCCTCTTTCTCGCGACATCGATCCTGCCGGGGAAAGCGTCGGCCGACACGAAACCGAATATCATTTTCGTAATCACCGACGACCAGGGGTACGGAGATTTGGCCTGCCACGGCCATCCATTTATCAAGACTCCGAACCTTGACAAACTCTACGCGGAGAGCACCCGGTTCACGAACTACCACGTCAGCCCAACCTGCGCGCCGACACGCTCCGCGCTGATGTCAGGCAAAAATCCCTTCGAAGTGGGAGTGACCCACACCATTCTCGAGAGGGAGCGTCTCGCTCCCGGTGTCAGGACCATTGCCGAAGTGCTGCAGGGCGCAGGATACACGACTGGTATCTTTGGAAAGTGGCATCTCGGGGAAGCGGACGAATACCAGCCGGGTAGCCGCGGCTTCGATGAAGTTTTCATTCACGGGGCCGGTGGAATCGGCCAGAATTTTGCGGGATCACAGGGCGATGTGCCGGGGAACAGTTACTTCGATCCTACCATTCGGCACAACGGCAGTTTTGTGAAAACAAAAGGTTTCTGCACCGATGTTTTCTTTCAGGAATCGCTTCGCTGGATTCGGGAGCAGAAGGAGAAGCCGTTCTTTGCCTACATCCCGACCAATGCTCCCCACGGTCCGTTTCTCGCTCCGGAGGAATACAAGGAACTCTACCAAGACGACCTCGACGATGATGCGATGCGGGCGTTCTTCGGCATGATCACGAACATCGACGACAACATGGGACTTCTCATGGAAAAGCTCGACGAGTGGGGGCTTGCGGAAAACACGCTGCTCATCTATTCGACCGACAACGGTTCTGCGCGCGGCTCGAAGATTTTTAACGCGGGAATGCGGGGAGGAAAGGGTTCGCTCAATGAGGGGGGCAGTCGCGTTCCGCTTTTTTTCCGCCTTCCGGGCCGAACGGAAGCAGGTCGCGACCTGGACCAGTTGGCCCGCCACATCGATATTTTTCCCACCCTTGCTGAGATCGCGGGCGCGGACATTTCCGGTTCCGATCTGGAGGGGCGGAGCCTGATACCGCTTCTTGGAAAAGAAGAGGTCGCCTGGCCCGACCGGGAATTGTTCTTTCACGGAGGTCGCTGGGCGAAAACAGGAGCCCCGGGGAAATTCGGTAAAGGAGACCCTGACCCCGACAGTTACCGCTATCAACGCTTTGCTGTTCGCACGGAAAAATGGCGACTTGTTGGAAAAGATACCCTCTTTGATCTGGAGACCGATCCGGGAGAAAATACCAACGTGATAAAAAGCCATCCCGAAGTCGCAGCGAAACT
>JAKSBG010000110.1 GCA_022361255.1 Verrucomicrobiales bacterium | reverse complement strand
GCGCTCCTCATTTGTGCCGGAATTATCTCTGACACCCTGAACCTGACCTCTCCGACAACGACGGATGAGGATCGCGTCATTCTCGAATGGGCCAGCCAGATCGCGGGAATCGACGTCGACCAGTTCAAAGAATTTTTCTTTTCCGCCGGCTCCGTCCTGCGATCTGCCGACATCAAGGAAGCGGTCAATTCCGACCGGAAAGAGTTCGAAGAAAGCGGATATCGCCTCAGCATTTCCCAGGTCGAGGAAATCGGATTCGACTATTTCTGGCCCTCACGGGAAAAACTGCAGGAGGAACTTCGCTCGCTCATCAAGGAACGCGACCTCGATTTTGCCTGTCTCATGGTGACTGATATCACCCTGAACGACAGCCTGCTGCTCGTGGAAGCACCGCAGTCAATCCGAAAGCGCATTTCCTACCCGAAGAAAGATTCGCATCTGTTCAACCTGCGCGGTGTGGTGAGCCGGAAGAAACAGCTTTTCCCATACATCAGCTCGATTCTCGCCGAGATTCCAAAGGTGGATTAGGACACAACGCTGTTGGTTGCTCCCGAAACCTACCCCATCGCCCGCCTTCTTGCCCGAACCGCTTTTTCGAAGGCGGCATCATTTCCATATTTCAGCACGGAATAGCGGACGATTTCCCGGACTCCATCTGCGGTTGTCCAGCTGGCCTGCCAGAAGCGGTATTCAACTCCGTTTGCTCCGGTCTGAACAATCCTGGTCACCCCGACCACTCCGGAACTCGATCGGGACGTGGGAGAGGTATGAGATCGCGAGGAAACTTTGGCTCCACCGGGGAGCCGCTCCGAATGCTCCATCACCTTGTCGCGATACTGTCTCGCGATGTTCAGCGCATTCTCCTTTCCGCCCCAGGCGGAATCAGAAAAAAAGCGCCCGTATCGGACGCCTTTTCTCTGCAGGCGGACCTGCCACCCGTGAGTGCCGACTGACTCCTGATCGAGTCGGCTGATTCCATGATCGGGATCCATCAGGTCATGATGCTCACGGGATTTGCAGGGCGACAGAAATCAGTCTTCGCTGAGAGGAATCGCGAGGATGTCACGGCGACCTCCCACGTAGACCTGGAGAAGTAGAACATCGGCCTCGAAGTCTTCCACAATCTTGAAGGCTTCATCGGCGCTTTTCACTTCCTGCTGGTCGACCTGGGTAATCACCATTCCGGGACGAAGTCCGGCTTCCGCGGCGGGAACGTTGTCCTTCACGCTTTCGACCATCACGCCCTGGACATCTTCATCGAGCTGAAGTGCTTCGCGATTTTCTTCGTCGATATTCTCGATGCGAACACCTTCGACAAACTCCTGCGGCTTGACTCGCGGGGAGACAGAACCGGTTCCGGCGAAAGCCTGCATTCCGGTGTCGAGGTCACCCAGTGTGACTTCAATTTTACGCGGCTTGCCTTTGCGGACCACATCAAAGGTCACTTTCTCACCGGGAGGAGTGTTACTGATGTCGAGACGCAGGCTCTGCACATCGTCAGCATCTTTTCCGTTGTATTTCACGATGAGGTCGCCGGGCTTGATGCCGGCTTCCGCGGCCGGGGTGTCCCCTCCCACTTCCGTGATCAACACACCACTTTCTCCATCACGGCCGAGGGCTTTCGCGTAGTTTTCGTCCAGTTCACGAAGGATGACGCCGAGGAAACCTCGCTTCACGACTCCATCACCGTCCATGAGACGCTCGACAATGTTGAGAGCCATGTTGGAAGGGATGGCAAAACCGATGCCGATGTTTCCACCGGTAAAGTTCGACTGAATCGCCGTGTTGATTCCAATGAGACGACCACCGGCATCGACAAGAGCGCCACCGGAGTTCCCGCGGTTGATTGCTGCGTCGGTCTGAATGAAGTTCTCGAAACCGCCGTTGGTGATGTTCAAATCGTTCCGTCCCACCGCGCTGACAATCCCGAGGGTCGCCGTTTGCTCGAGTCCCAGCGGGTTTCCGACAGCAAGGGCAACGTCACCAATGCGAAGCTTTGAACTGTCTCCGATTTTGATCGGTTTAAGATTCTTCGCTTTGATTTTGATCAGCGCCACGTCGGTGCGGGGATCATTTCCAACGACTTCCGCTTCGTATTCTTTTTTGGTATCAGGCAGGGTGACCTGGATTTCATCGGCTCCACCGACTACATGATTGTTAGTGAGGATGTATCCGTCTGCGGAGATGATAACTCCGGATCCCAGTCCCTGCTCCTTTCGGTTTCCGCCTTCACCGCCCCCGTGGCGCTCAAAGAAATCATCCGGCAAATCAGGAAACATGCGGCGAAAGAGTTCCTCCTGCTGCTTGTTCCGGTTGTTTTTCACCTTCACCGACTTCGAAGCGAAAATCGTCACCACAGAGGGCATCGCATTCTCGAGAGCTTCGGCGTAGCTGGCGACGGCTCCGTTAGCAGGCTGCGCATCAGAGTTATCGAACTGAAGCTTCTTTTTTAAATCTTCAAACTTCGCCTCGTCTGCGCGCAAACCCGGCGCAGCGGCAAAAGCAAGAAGGGCTATCATCGCGGGTACAGCCGCGAACTTCCTGAATAGTTGGTTTTGTTTCATCATAAAGTAATGGGGTTGTTGGGAAAACTTTGCCATCGAAGAACGATCCACTCGCACCGGCAACAAAGTCTTATTTGCCAAGTAGAGCGAACGCCTCTTTGCTTTCCGTCTAACTTTTTCTTCCCGCCCGAAACGAATGGATTCCATCATTCCCGAAAATCGCTTCGCCGATATCACGCTCAGCCTTGAAGAAAAGCAGCGATACGCCCGCCATCTCTCCATTCCCGACGTGGGGCCGGAAGGGCAGGAAAAGCTCAAGGCAGCACGAGTTCTCTGCATTGGTGCCGGAGGCCTGGGATCCCCTGTCGCCATGTATCTCGCCGCAGCCGGCATCGGAGAAATCGGCATCGTGGACTTTGACGTCGTCGATTTTTCCAACCTGCAACGCCAGCTCCTGCACGACACCGAAGATGTGGGAAAGAAAAAGGGGGAGTCAGCGAAAGAACGGCTCCGTGCGATCAATCCGGAAGTAAAAGTGAATTTTCACGACGCTCGTTTAAATGAGGAAAACGCCGCAGCCATTGCGGAACCCTACGATCTCATCATCGACGGAACCGACAATTTCGAAACCCGCTACCTCAGCAATGACCTCGCTGTCCTCACCGGAAAGCCGAACGTCTACGGGTCGATATTTCGTTTCGAGGGACAGGTATCCGTTTTTGCCCCTCATCTCGGAGGTCCCTGCTATCGCTGCCTTTTCCCCACCCCGCCGGAACCCGGCCAGGTTCCGAGCTGTGCCGAAGGAGGCGTTCTCGGGGTTCTTCCGGGAATCATTGGATGCCTGCAAACGAATGAAGCCATCAAACTGATCCTCGGTATCGGCGAGCCACTGATCGGGCGCCTCATTCACTTCGACGCCCTTTCCTTCCGTTTCCGGGAAATCAAATTGCG
>JAKSBG010000495.1 GCA_022361255.1 Verrucomicrobiales bacterium | reverse complement strand
TTTTTGTTTCCTTTGAAGAGTTTGCCGAGGAATCCACCATTACGGGAATTCGCGGAGCGAACGGTTACGCTCGGGGCCGGGCCTTCTTCGACGTAGGTGAAATTCGGTTCCTCGGATCCGGTCTTTCCGTGAGTCGGGAGAGATTCAGGCAGATTGTAAGGATGTTCCGGATGAAGAATGTTGGACGGGGGTTCCGGCTGGTATTTGCGAAATGCGTTGTTGAGCTTCGACTTGCGGACCTTCGGCTTATGGTTCACTCCCGGCCGGTTCGAGTCAGGCGAATCGTAGTTGGAAGGAAGGATATGGCTCTCGTGGATTTCGTGGCTCATCCGGTCGCTTCCGGTTGTGTCGGGACGATAGAGTTTGGGCGTCACGATGAAGACGAGGGAAGTGTTCTGCTTCTCCACCGATTCATTCTTGAACAGAAGATTCACGGCCGGAATGTCTCCCAGGACGGGTACCTTATTGGATTTGTCGTTCGTCGATTCTTCGTAGAAACCTCCAATGAGGAGAGAGTGTCCGTTTGGAACACGGGCAGTAGTCGTCACCGTGGATTCGTTGACTCGAGGATAAACGTTTCCAGTTTGTCCCCGGATGAAATCGACCACCTGGGCGGACCGGGGCCGGAGAGACATTCTGATGGTGTTGTCCGGGAGAATCGTCGGAGTCACAGATACGGATACCCCGATCTCACGAGTGGTTGCAGGGTCGCCAACCGGGTCGCTCGAATCAATCGTGTAGCGCACATCCTCAGAGATATTCTGTCCGGCAGAAGTCTCACTGACCGTAGAGGTGATGATAGGAACACGGTCGATGATAGAAATCAGTCCCTCTTCGTTGTCCTCTGTGATCAAAGTCGGGCTGGACTCCTGTTGTGCGAGGCCTCCGGCATTGAGCGCCCGCAGAACGACGGAGAGCTGAATAGGGGAGAGCACGAGATTAGCTTCGTTGTTCTCCTTTGTTCGCGATTCTGTTAGACCAAACTGACTGGAGTTCTGTGCAAGCTGAAGAGATCCGCCGGCACCGGTCGAAGTGATTACCTGGCTGACAGTCTCCAGGTCAGGAAGGTTAAAGAGGGCATTCAGTGAAGAAGCCGCACTGATGGAAAGGCCGGAGTCCCCGAGAATGTTTCCCCAGTCGACTCCAATTTCATTCTTGGCGTTGCTGGATACGCGGAGAATCCGTGTCTCGATTGCGATTTGTTGTTTCGGCTGATCGATTTGCTCCAGGAACATGGCGAGTGCGTCGAGCTTCCGCTCGTTGTCCATCACGATGAGAGTATTTGTCTTGCTTTCATACTCAATGATTCCGCTGCCCGGTGTGAGAAAAGGCTGAAGGATGATTTTGATCTGCTCGATGTCGGCAGGTCGGAGATACTTCAGCTGGTAGCGAAACGGCTCGGTGGGGAGCTGAGACAGTTGAGCGGAATTGAGGGCATACACTGTGTTTCCTTTGCGGTGGATCGTGACTCCATACATGAGAGCCAGTTCTTCCATCTGCCTGATCGGATCGTCGTCCATGAGTTGACCGGTGACGACGAAACTGGGGCCCTCCAGATCTGCGTTGTGGAAATACTGGTGATTTCCGAGCTGGGCAAGATGTTGGAAAACATCATTCAATTTTGCTTCACGAAGCCAGAACCCGGTAGCGGTTTCTTCAATGATGGAAGCAGGTTCGCCATCTGTTCCGGTTTCCCCGGTTGTTGGGGAAACGGTAGAGACAGCAGACGGCTCTGTTTGAATGTCAGCTGTAGCTTTCTCGACAGCCTCTGCGAAAGAATCGACAAAGCTGGAATCGTTGACGGGAGACGAGCCATCCTCGGGAGCGGCTCCGGCTAGCGATGTGTCTTCAGGGACTGCCGTTTCTCCCGGATCATCGTCAATTCTGTTTTCGACATTTGCAGAGTCTTCTATCAGGACGTCTGCGGGAAGTTCACCCAATTCAGGAAGGGGTTCTGAAACAGCCTCTTCAACAGCTCCAACGAGTTGAGCGACCGGAGATGCGACCGGTGTAGCTACTGTTTGGTCTTCGTCTTTTTTCGCGACGACCGGCGGTTCTGCTGTGGGCGCCGGAAGGGAAGCTTCAATCAAGGTTGATGTGTCACGAAATGAGACTGATTCATCAGTGGACTGCGCTGATGAGGCAAAAGTCGAGGCCGGAACGGGATCGTTCATCTCGACAAACACGAGTGCAGCGAGCGAAGCGATACCTGCCAGTGCAACGGTGATTGTTTCCTTGGTTTTCATTGTGTTGAGGTAGGATAGAAGGGGATTTTAATCCTGTAAATCTTGTAACTATGAAAATTATAATACGGAAATATAAAAAATCCACAAATATTTCAATTTACTATAAAAAGATCGTTCATTGGTTCGATTCCCGCAGGGGTGTTGGGAGAGGAACCTCTTGTGATCGGTTCAAATTCTTTGGGTTTTGTGTTGAAGTCGACAGTGGCAACTTCCTGG
>JAKSBG010000152.1 GCA_022361255.1 Verrucomicrobiales bacterium | reverse complement strand
CGATGGTGATCGATAAAGGGAGCGCCCACGGCATTGAAATTGACAATCCGGTGATCGTCCCGGTCGGGGAAGACGCGGGACTTGTCGGAAAAGTTTCCGAAGTAATCGGTGAAAACTCGGCTGTGATTCTATTGCTCACCGACGAGATGTGCCAGGTTTCGGCCAAACTTCAGAACAGCCAGGAACAGGGAATCCTCAATGGACAGCGGGGCGCTCTCCGCACGATGCCCAATCTGCGACTGCGTTACCTTTCGCGTGAGGCGGAAGTGGCCCCGGGCCGGAAAGTGGTAAGCTCCGGGGTGGGTGGGTTGTTTCCTCCCGATCTCGTTCTCGGCGAGGTTCTCAGCGTCGAGATTGGAGCAATTGACGCCGAGGTGACCGTTAAGCCGGGGGTGAATTTTGAAGAACTGATCGACATTTTTGTAGTCCTTCCGGTCCTCTCAACAGATGACGGGGAAGCGGAGGGGAGCGAGTTGGAAACGGACGATGATCCGCCTGCTGTCGAGAAACCGGCAATACGTCAGGATCCATGAGGTTTTTCCCCTACGTCACCCTTTTGTTACTGGCTTCTTTTTTCGTGCAGGAGTTCATACCTCCTTTTGAATGGGCCTACTCCTCACGGATCCTACTCGTTCATATTACCTTTCTCGCGATCGCAGCAGCCGTACCGTTCCCGGCGATGTTGTTTTTCGCTTTCACAGGAGGATTCATTTGGGACGCGCGATACCACATCCCGATTTATCCGACCGATGCAGCTGCCGGGGTCTTCACCCAGGCCGAGCTTCCTTTTGGTTTCACGATTTTTATTTTTGGACTTACCGGAGCGCTGATCCAGGGAGTTCGTCCGCTCTTCCGTAAAGGCCGATGGGAACTCCCTGTCCTCATGATCGGTATTTGCACCGCACTCGGACTGCTTCTGGAATATCTGGTCATCAGCTTTCACCGGGGAGGGCTTGAAATCCCCCCTGAGCTCTGGTGGAAGCTCCTTATGTCCGGATTGTTTTCTGCTCTTGTTTCCCCGTTTCTTCTGCTATTGTTGAGCCGACTCGCTGCACGTTCACGCTACCGGCTGCGCAGTGAGGAATCCTATCGCCGACACAACTACGATGGTGACGCAATTTAGAATCCGGCTCTACCTGCTGGCCCTCCTCGTGATGGCCGGCTTCAGCCTGCTTGTGTATCGCCTTTATCAAATCCAGGTAGTCGAGCACGAGACCTACGCAGCCAAAGTTCCGGGAAGTAAGTTCGAATCCGTTCGGATTCCGGGGATCAGGGGGGAGATCAAGGATCGAAACGGTCTCACGATCGTCGACAGCACACCCAACTACGAGCTGCAGTTCGATTTGCGGCAAATCGTGGAAGCCTACATGAAAACCCACGAGGAGCTGCCGAAGTATACGTGGGAACGTTTCGACAGCCGCGGTCTCCGACAGAAAAAGACGGAGACCGACATCGTTCGCGTCGTGGAGGAAACCGTTTTCCCCGGTTTGCAGGAACTGGGAATGTTGGCCGACTACAGTGCCAGCTCCATGCGGGTTCACTACCGTTCCACACGGGGAATCGTGCCCTTCACCTATCGACGGGACCTGAGCTTTAAAGAATTCGCACGCTTCGCAGAAAACAACATTGGCATTCCCGGAGTTACCGTGACCCGGACGGGCCGCCGCCGCTATCTTTACGATTCACTCGCCTGTCACATTCTCGGGTATATGAACCTGGCCGACATCGATCAGGTGCCGGAGGAGAAGAAGCGCGAGTTCAACTACTATGTTGGTGATGATTACGGCGTCATGGGAATTGAAAAAACCATGGACCACTACCTGCAGGGCAAACCCGGCAAACTGGTAATCGAGAAAAATGAGAAAGGGAAAATTGTCGGCGAAGTCAGCCGAACCTCGCCCAAACCCGGCTCGGACGTCTTCCTGACGATTGACGCACGGATCCAGTCCATCACGGAACGCGCTCTCAGAAAAGTCGGTCGGGGGGCTGCTGTCGTAGTTGACCCGCAATCGGGAGACATTCTCTCGATCGCCTCCGTGCCTTCTTTCAATCCTAACGTTTTTATTCCTGAAGTGAATATCGACGACTGGAAGCGATACACCGAAGATCCGACGAGCCCGATGTTCAGCCGGGCGATCAATCCCTACTCGCCCGGTTCCACCTGCAAAATTCCGATTGCTCTCGCGGGTTGTCTTTCGGACTCCTGGAAGTATCGCTTCAGTTGCGGCGGCGGAGCCCACTACGGGAATAAGTTCATGAAATGCTGGTCTTCCGGACACGGCTCTGTCGATTGCAGCACAGCCATCAAAGTCAGCTGCAACGGGTTTTTCTATCGCTACGCAAATCACACCGGTATCCGGAATATCCAGACGGTGACCAGCCTGCTCGGAATGGGTAAAAAGACCGGCATCAAAATCACGGGCGAAAACCCGGGGAACATCCCTTCGCCGGAATGGTTACGCATGCAGGGCCTTCTCTGGAGTGACGCCTTCACCGCTCTCGTCGCAATCGGTCAGGGAGCAACCGAGGCAACCCCTCTGCAAATGGCATCCGTCACCGCTACTGTTGCGAACGGGGGGAAAGTCTACCAGCCCAGGATCATCAAAAAGGTCGTTGAGAAAAACGGTGAAATTGTCTCGGAAGAGCCTCCCAATATCAAAGCGGACCTGACCAAAGAGGGAATCACAGCAGAGCAGATCGAGATGATCAAACGCGGCATGTGGCGGGTTGTAAACGAGGGCGGCGGAACGGCAGGCCGGGCTAAATCGGAGTTTACGGTGTTGTCAGGAAAAACCGGAACGGCTCAGACCGCGAACCCGTTGCAGCCAACCAATGCGTGGTTCATTGCCTTTGCCCCCTACGAAAAGCCGAAATATGCAGTCTGTGTTTTCGTGGAAAACGGAAACTCCGGAGGGGGTGCCGCATCCCCCATCGCGAAACGAATCATTGAGGACGCCACCACGCTCGAGCAGGGCCGCAAGATCGAAGTTACCGCTCTCCCGGAAGCGATTGGAAGAACCGACCGCGTCATGAGCGTATCCTTCGCCAATTCAGACCTCGATGCCTTTGCCATGGCAGACGAAGACACATCCGTCGATGTCGCAGATTTTGTTCCCGAGACGCTCCAGCAGCGTCAAAGGACTTACCGTTCGTCGAGCAGCAGCCTTGCCCGGCCAACGATCAAACAAACCACCGACCGTCGCGGTCAGGTGAGCCGAATGAATTCCAAACCCAAGCCGAAGTTTCGCCCTTTCCAATGGTTGAAACGAAAGAAGAACAGATGACGGCTTTTCCGGAACTCTCACTCTATTGTTGCCTTCCTCTGCAGGAGGCGTATCTCCCGGAGTTGCAACCGGTCCGGCAATCTGGTATCGCACCGCCCTCTTTCGAGTCGATGCCCGCTGGCCTTAGCAATTCCGCATTTAATATCCGTAACCATTCTCCACACGAGTCATGTTTAGTAAAATCCGTAAGTTTTTTGGACCCAAGAAGTTAGCCGAAGGAAACAAAATAGTCGTCAATTGTGAAAAACTCGAAACCCGCGTCGCTCTGCTCGAACACGGGTCACTCGAGGAGTACACTGTAGAACGAGTCAACGATGAGAATATCGTAGGCTCAATCTTCAAAGGAATCGTTCGAAACATCGAGCCAGGTCTCAATGCCATGTTCGTCGACATCGGCTTTGAGAAAAATGCCTTCCTCCACTTCTGGGATGCCATTCCTGAAGCTCTCGATGCCGGCCTTGAGCCCATCCAGCGCGGTGGAAAAGGAGGAAAGAACAATCAGGGCGGCCAGAATCAGGGCGGCAAAGGGAAAAAAGGGAAAGGGCGGCAGAAGAAGCGTCGCATTCAGTCCAAAGACATCCCCGCTCTGTATCCGGTCGGCTCAGAGGTTCTTGTCCAGGTAACCAAGGGACCGATCGGAACAAAAGGCCCCCGGATCACGACCAATATCTCCCTCCCCGGACGCTACATGGTCCTGATGCCGCGAAATGACCAGCTCGGCATCTCCCGGAAAATCGAGGATCCGAAAGAACGTGCCCGCCTTCGCAAGATCATGGGCGAGAAACTCGGCAAGCCCGCCGAGATTCTCGGTGCGGCGATGCTGATGATCCTCGGCGTGCTGTTTGTCTGGCTCTAGCGTCCGGCGCAGTCGAGGATCTTCTCGGTCAGCTCGCACTCCAGTTCCGCGTCGCGCCCCAGCGGGTCTACGGAAACCCCGACTGGGATCTTGCTCTGCGTCTCTTCTACGACTTCGGGCGCGTCATCCAGAGCGACCGCCAGAGCTTCGAGCAGCACGAAACCCT
>JAKSBG010000529.1 GCA_022361255.1 Verrucomicrobiales bacterium | reverse complement strand
TGATTCCAAAATCGTGGGGGCGACAGTGGATACTACGAACCGGAGAAGGTGGAGCATGCTTTGCCTTGATTCCAAAATCGTGGGGGCGACAGTTGTAAGACCCCGCCCTGGCAGACGGCGGGAGCTTTGCCTTGATTCCAAAATCGTGGGGGCGACAGTTTCGAGACCGACCACGACGCGGCCCGCAATGCTTTGCCTTGATTCCAAAATCGTGGGGGCGACAGTAGTCGCCCCCTTTTTAACTCATAATAAGTGAGTTACCAAAGCATGATTTGTTCAGGTAATCCTTCAGGGATATCGTCTCGTCCAGGCGGTCCGTTGATCACGTAGGACCTTTCCCATTGTGATCGGGTGATGAAAAGAGCTCGAATGTGTCCTTCCGGAGGAGTTAATTGCTTCAGCCGTTTGATGTGGGTTGTTTGGCGAGCAAAGCTCACACAAGGCCTTACATAAACGCTGAATTGCAGCATCTGGTATCCGTCTTTCTTCAGCCACTCGCGAAAATCGTTGGCGTTTTTTCGCTGCTCTGCTGTTTTCGTCGGAAGATCGAAAGCTACCATCAACCATCCCATTTTGAATCTCTTTGTATCCATGGCTGATAAGTTCCAATTTTTCCTGCGAGTACCGCATTTCGAAATGATCGTATGGAAGATTCGACAGCAGCCTGGAGTTGCATTGACGTTCCGTTGTATTCAATTTCCCGAGTGGCGAGTGATGTGACCCATGCTCTGGACTTCTTCGTGATTCCCCAATCCTGCGGGCTGGGATTTTCTTTCACCCATTTCGCGACCATCCAGTCGACGAGCGGGCGAAAGGGTTCCATCAAATCGTAGGCGAGTGGAGTGGAATGTTCCCTCGTGGCGTGCGCAATGCCAAACGTCGGATCTATGCCGACCCCAAAGAGTTTCTGTAGGGTGGTGGAGAGCAATACGGCGTACCCGTAGTTCAAAATAGCGTTGGCATCGGTAGCACCTTTTCCCTTGCGCAGTCTCTTGAAGTCTTCGCCTGGAAAGAGTGCATCCCCGAGGATTGTCCAATAGGTTCGGACCGTAAGTGACTCTTTGTGAGGTTTGACGCCTTGAGCAGTTGCAGCCAAAAGAGGTAGTTTTTCGTGATCTGCCGCTAGATGACTTGCCAATGAAAGCTGGTTCCGCGTTTTCGCATCAACAGTTTTATACCAGTATCGATCCCGATCTGTGTTTTTCAAACTCACCTGAGCGCGAGTGAGAACGGTATCGGTAGAGCGATTCGCAGGCAGAACGAGCGATACCGGCTTGAACGCCTGACACATTACGAGGGCAACACCCATTTGTGCTGCCTTTACTAACAGTTCCGAGTGGATCGATGCTGAAAACGATGTCACTACGATAGCGGAAACGTCTTCCAGCGGAATTTGGCGTGTGTGGCCCTCGGATCTGCACACAAACTGGTTGCGCTTACAAGATAGCGAACATTTTGCGGAATCGACGTTTACAATGTGATAGGACAAGTTTCTCCCTCCTGTTAGAGGGCTTGTAATAAATTATAAACTTTCCGTCAAACTATTATAAATTTATTTACTTATGCTTTTCGGTAATCCGGTATAGTTCGCATCTACTATTTCGAGTCCGGCATTAATCAGCGGCTCGACTTTTTTATTCATTCCTGCCCAATCCACGCCGTTTTTTCCAGTGATATAGCCGGGCCTGACCATATCGACGGCAGGGCCGGTACTATTGTTTTTGATCGAAACGATCTGCCAGATCCCGGTGTAGTCCTGAGAGACTCGCGGCGGGTTTCTTTCTATCCGAATCAGCATTCCCTTTCGCAATACTCTGACCGAGTTTCCCAGGTTCTCCTTTCTCAGCCTTTCGAGTCTCTCCGATACTTTGTGATGTGGGATCACGCATGGCTTCGGATCGAGGGCGAGACCATAGTTTTCCCCCAAGATCAGAACTGCCTGAAGGCGTTTCAATTTCCCCTCGCCATCTTCCGGGTAGAGTCCAAGTATTTTTTCAACCTTCTCTTTTTTCAGTTTCAACTTCCCGCGCTTCACAGCGTTGATTTGATCTTTTCTGAGATGCTTGGAAACACTGTCCAATAACTTTGCGGTCGTGCTGGTGATCTTCTTTTTCTCCCAGACGCGTTTTGCATCGTCATCTTCAGATGAAATGGAAAAGCTCTCACGTTGCATTAGAACCGCTTCTCCGTCGCGAACATCTACGACACGCCACGGATTGAGTTCAGCTTTGGCTCCGCTTCTGTCAGACGGTATATGTTGAACGGCGCGGCTTTCGTCGAGTGCCTGGGTAATATTTTCTTTCAATTCTTTCGGCAAATCCTGCAGTCCAAAGGATCCGTTCGTTCCGAACTGAACGATGGGGCATTTTGCTTTCAATTCTGCCTGCTCGGACTCGTTGAGCCTTCGTTTGACGACGAGTTGCCAGATGCGTCCATTACGGGGAATCAAGTGGCTTGTCAGGCCAAGAACGATGGCATCGAGAGCATGGTGCAAGTGGGTCAAACTGCGGATGTCGTCTTTTGGGAGAACCGTCCCGTCTTCGTCCAGAACTTCGGGGCAGACACGGGCAAGTGTGCCGACCAGGTTCCAGGCTTTTCGGACTTCTCCGGTCACTCTTCCCGGAATCGAATAGACCTTCCGTCTCTCGACGTCGGTTTCGGCATCAGCAACCAGATGCGGAAACCCTTTTTCAATCCTGCGGCAGGCCAATCGGACGAGCTGTGAAGTTTGGGTCAGCATTCCGTCTGTGAAATCGGCACTGGATTCGGTGGGTTCGTAGTTTTCCACGAGTAGAGCAGCTTTCCGATTCCATTTTCTTCGGCGATCATCAGCATGACCTTTGGTGTCAAGGCCATCCACCAGCTGTTCGTATTGCTTCCGGGATAAAATGCTCAGGGTATCGTCGCCCGGCACGCTTTTTCCTCCCTCTGCCTCGATGAACTCGAGACCCGTTCGTTTTGCTTTCCAGTCATTAACGGATGGCCATGTCAACACAAGTGCGTGCAATGCATTAGTCCGGCGCATGGAGAAGGGAATGATGTGTTCCAGTGTAAGTTCGCGCAGACTTTCCGGGCCGTATTTTTTCGCCGTAAACGGGCACCGCCAACCGAGGTCCATTGCGATTCTCGCTTTACGGATCAGTGTTCCATTCAGCTTGAGGCCAGGGGCATACTTCTCCAGATATTTCACAGCTGACTTGAAATCGCGCATTCGGCTGTTCATTTCAGCGGCGATTTCTTTCTGAGTCATTCCCGAGAAGTCGCGCAAATCACGGTTTACTTCGACAACGACGTCGGTGATGGCTTCCGCCTCCCCACTGCAGTATTCTGCGACGAGATCCGGCAGTAGCTTTTCCTCCAGTATTTGAAGCCGGTGTCGGATTAGGTGATTGTTGGTAAGTTCCGCCAAATTTCGGTCCCGCTCCTTGTCCCGCATCTCCCGGGATGTATAGAGAATCCCGTCCTGCCGCTTGTCTTCGCCCGTGTCCGGTTTGGTGGCACGACAGGGTTTGGTTGAGTCCCAGCCATTATCAATGATTTCCCGCCAGACTTCCTGCATGGTTTCACGAGAATAAGGTGCCCGACCGGTCAACTGTTTCGGGGCAAACGATTGATGGAGAAACTTTTCCCGATTCACAAATTTCGGATACGGCTTTGCTTGGTCTTTGTCGTAGGCCTCGTCGATGACTTGGGAAAGCCGAGTTAGATCCTTATCGGAGTTTTTTATTTCCGAAAGCATCCAGGCAAGTGATACGGGGCGACGTTTTTTCCACCTTTGCAACGCTCGCTCTCGAACAATTTCAGGAAGGGGCTCCCAATATGGTTTCAAGTTTTTTGATCCCGGTCCCCGCCCATGAAAAAGTGCCAAGGCAGGATCTATTACCAAGGCGTCCTTGCTATCAGGATGAATCTTAAACATCGCTTCCAGATTCGTATTTTCAGGGCCCGACCCGGTGATTTTCGTAACGGCCTTTTCCAGTTCACTGACTGTCAAATTACCTTTTGCCTCCATTTCGCAAGTGAGAGCTTGACGCGCCTCAGCGGAGAGCGTCACGCCATCTACTCGGATGTTGGCAACAAGACGAGCCCAGCGGTATCGCAAAAAATCGATGCTGTGTTTGTTAGGCGGATTTTTCCCGGTGATTCGACACTTGTTAATCGTGCGATTGTCGAAGCGGGGTGTTAATTGCCCGAAAAGCAGGCCTCCACGATACCGCTCCGGTAGATGAATGTCAGGAACAGCGATGGTTTTCCAAGCAGGTACTGGTTTTGCGTGGCTTTCTTCCGGTTCGATCAAGGTGTCGATGAAGTCCTGATTCAGGTTCGGCAAAACATTAATGTGTGCTTCCAATAGTCGCCGGACTTCGCGGACTACAGCCTCACGGGGAAAGGCTGCATTTCTGGTTTTGAAAGCTACAGAAGACGAGAATTTTTTCCCATCCGGGTCGACCCCAAGTACAGCACAAACTGTTTCCGCCATAGAGTCCGTTCCGTGCTGCTCCATCATTCGAATAGCATTCGCTTCTTTTTCTGTGTCTTCGGTGTCGTCATCACCTGCCCAACGTCGGTTACCATCGTAGCCACGATTGTGTGCATACCAGCGGAGCACATGCCACATCTCCAGCCAGCTGAGTTTGCGTCCTCCCCTTAAAACTCCGGCAGCGAGCCAATGAGGCGCCGCGTGGCCAGTGGAAGCTAGTTCTTCAGCAGACAACACTCCAAGATGCTCCAGAAGAAGGCGCATTCGGGAAATTCGCCGTCGCGTTGCCCGAATGTGTCGTCGCTGACGTCGAAAATCTCTCCGCTCCGAAGCGAGGCAATCGTCGGCCGGAAAAGTGACCACTCCAGCGCCCTCAATTTTCGGCAGGGGGTTTGAGCTATTTTTCTTCAGAACTGCCCAACCCAGGGATGAGTGTCCGATATCGAAAGTGAGGGTGAGGTTGGATTTCATGTGTGTATTACTAAAAGGATTTCAGAAGGTTTATAACTATGCAAGATTCACGATACGAATAGAAGATGCAGAAAACAGATTGCTTGCTGATCTTTGGTGCGTTATCATCTGCCTTGGAATCAAGACAAAGTTAGAAGTTCAGACCGCGTCTTCTGGTTGTTAGGCAGCCACACCGGAATTGAAAGAGCTTCTCTTGAATTTTAGCCGCCCCATGACGATGGGGCGGCTTTTTCTTTTCCTACATGGTGACATCTTGATCGGAGCGTTACGATCTTAGTGTGTGCAATATAGGTGAATTATAATTCTTTTGTCTTGTCCACCTATACTCTTGAGACACTAGGCAGACCCCCCGTCACCCCAAATCCACCGTATCCACGCGAAAGCACCTTTGCTTTTCCCGCAGGCGGCACCAGGCGAGAAGATAGATGTGCGCCCGGGTTTCGAGAAAGTTCGTGAGGTCTCTCCAGATCAATTCTTCTTTCCTTGGGGGGAGGTGAGAGATGACTGTGTCCCGCCACGGTTCGTCATGGGGGTGTTTCGAAGGGGTAGAAAAGGGCGGCTCGGGTTGCTCCACCCACTCCCGCAACACGTCCGCCGTCGGACGGGCAAACACGAGGATCGGATGAACCTCCCGCGACCGTCCCGGTTCGCTGCCTCCGTGATAGGTGATGCGAATTTTCTTTTCCTCCGCAACGGCTTGGATGAGATACGCCACAGGGGAATGTTTCCCCCCTCCCATTGAGCCCTGCAAAGGCTCCCGAGTGGGAATGAGGGGACGTTGTTTCCAGCGATTCAGAAAATCGAAGGCAGGGCCGGGTATGTGTCCGGCAGAGGTTGCTTCTGCGGACGACAGGTATCCAGCGGCACCGCCCCCGAGCAGCAGCTGCAGAAATTCGGTTCGTGTCATTGTTCCCACCTTTGCACAGGGGGTGGGACATCTATGGGACGAGGGTGGGTTTTTCCGGATTTTTCCCCTCAATCCAACGTAAACCGCTCTTCCCATGGCGTAGGCAGGACCTCGTCGGGTCCGTAGTGCTTCAGCCAGAAATTGGTCATCGTTGCCGTCTGCTCCATGCACTCGGCCCAGGTGCAGGGTTCGCCGGAACCCTGCAGGAGGGGCTTGTCGGGCTCGGGGAAATTCAACTCGAAATCGTCCCCGGTGAGAGGACGAGGCTCAGAGATCGTTCCGGCGCGCTTTGATTTCATCGACTAATTTTCGGTGAAGCTCTTCACCTCCGAAACGTATCACGAAATCCGCATACTGTCCTTCTGATTCGGGTCGGAATCCATGAAGCATCGTCAGCTCGACAATATCGCGCCAATCGACTGCGTCTTCCCGCCGATTGCTGGAGCGACATGCCTTGAGCTTCATCGCGATCAAATGTTGCGGGGAGACGACACGATTTTCGTTGTCGTCGCCGAGTTCGAGTCGCCAGGCATCCGCCTCCAGCTTTTGCCAGGTCGATTCGTCGACCAACATGAGATCGACACGGATCTGAGGTGGGTTTTTTTCTCTGAATTGCAAAAAGGCATGAGTACCGTGAAACATTTCAAAACCTGTGTTTTCCAGCATGTTTCTCCAGGCGGACTCTTCACGATCGGGGATCACAAAATCGACATCTCTCGTGAATCTGGGCACCCCGTGCGCGATGACGGCGTTGCCTCCGATCAGCAAAAAATCTCCGAGACCGAAATCCGCCGCCGATTGCAACACGGACTCCAGCACGCGTCTGACCTTGTTTTGTTCCTCCCGGTGCATCACTTCTTACGGTTAATCCTAATGTTCCTTTCGAAAAAATCATCCTTCCACCAACCCCATCTCCTTCAGCTTGCGCTGCATCGTGCGTCTGGAAATTCCGAGCAGCTGTGCGGCTTCGGTGCGGTTGTCGTTGGTTCGCTCGAGTGCGAGACGGATCAGTTTCTGTTCCATCGCGGCGATGTTGAGATCTTCGTCGGAGACAACGGGGGGGATGCCGGGGGACGTGCTCTTGGCAGAGCCGGGGCGGAATCCGCTATGGGAATCATCACGGAGAAAAACGGGGAGATGGCGCACTCCGATTTTCGGGGTGTTTGACATGACGACACCGTGTTCGATGGCGGTGCGAAGTTCCCGCACGTTGCCGGGCCAGTCGTAATCGAGAAGGAGCTGCATCGCGTCCTGCGTCAGTTCCATATCGGATTTGTTGTTTTCCTCCCCGAATTCTTTGAGAAAGGAATCGACTAACAAAACAATATCTTCCTTCCGGTCCCGCAGCGGTGGCATCTGGATGGAAACGACGTTGAGCCGGAAAAAGAGGTCATCGCGGAAGGTGCCCTCCTTGACCATCTCGCTGAGGTCTTTGTTCGTCGCGGCAACGACCCGGACGTCCACTTTTTGCGGTTTGTTAGACCCGAGGCGTTCGATCGTTCTTTCGCCGATGGCGCGAAGTAGTTTGACCTGGGTGTTGAGGTCGATTTCGCCGATCTCATCGAGAAAGAGAGTGCCGCCGTTGGCCTCTTCGAAGCGGCCGATGCGGCGTTCCGTCGCGCCGGTGAAGGCCCCTTTCTCATGGCCGAAGAGTTCGCTCTCGAGCAGTTGTTCGCTGAGTGCAGCGCAGTGGACGGTGACAAGCTTCGACTTCGGCCGTCCCGACAAATGGTGAATCGCACGGCCCACCAGCTCCTTTCCGGTTCCGCTTTCCCCTTCGATGAGAACGGTGGCCTTACTCGGTGCGACCTGACGGATCGTATCGAAGACCGGCTGCATCACGGCGGAGTGGCCGATGATGTTTTCGACGCCGTAGCGCTCCGTGACCTGGGCCTTGAGGGCGACGTTTTCCTCTTCGACGCTGCGGCTCCGGATTGCCCGTTTGATTACGATTTCCAGTTCGTCGATATTGAGCGGTTTCGACACGTAGTCGTAGGCACCCTTTTTCATCGCCTCGACCGCGACATCGACGGAACCGTAGGCCGTCATGAGAATGCAGGTCGGCGCTTTTGGTTTTGCCAGGGTTTGGGAAATGAGATCCATCCCGTTCTCCCCGCCGAGCCGCAGATCGGTCAGCATGACGTGAATGGTGTCGCTTTTGAGAATCGCTTCCGCCTCGGCAATATTCGCGGCGACGTAGACATCAAATTCGTCTTCGAGAGAGAGCCGCAGTCCGTCGCGGGTGTTTTTCTCGTCGTCGACGATGAGAACGGTGTAGTCGGAGAAGTCCATCAGTTCGATTCTTTGCTGTTATCCCTCCACGTCCACATCGATTACCGGGGTATCCGCTTCCGATTTTTCCGGGAGAACGCGGACCAGTTTTTCGGCACGGGGGAGGAAAACGGTGACTTCGGTTCCGGTGCCTTCGCGGCTTTGGAACTGCACTTCACCTCCATGCTCGTAGACAATTCGGTGGACGATCATGAGCCCGAGACCCGACCCGGTTTTCTTCGTTGTATAATAAGGTTGGAAGACGCGGCTCACTTCGTCAGGGGGGATGCCGGGTCCGTCGTCTGAGAAAGTAACAAAGGCATTTTCGTCATTGTGTCCGGTCGTGACGGTCAGGTTTCCATCTGATCCCATTGCCTGGGAGCTGTTCCGGATGAGGTTGTAGAAAACCTGCTTCATCTGATCGCGATCCAGCTGGAGCAGGGGAATGTCGTCGTCAAAATCGACGGTGATCGCGATGCGCCGGTCCGCGACTTCGGCACCGATGAAGTTGAGAGCTTCTTTGAGCAGCTCGTTCAGATCGGTGGTTTCCAGCTCGGGGCGGGAGGGGCGCACTGCGTTGAGAAATTTTTCGACGATGAAATCGAGGCGCTTGATTTCGCTCCGGGTGATTTCGAGTGGTTCCAGCAACGAGGCGGCGAGCTCGGGATCGGCGTTTTTCCGGACCCGTTTCTCGATCAGTTGGAGGTGGATGTTCAGTGAGTTCAGCGGATTGCCGATTTCGTGAGCGACGCCGGCGGCGAGGCTCTGGACGGCCTGGATTTTCTCGGACTCGATTTCCTGAAGATGCCGCTCCCGGTTTCTCGTGTTGTCCCGCAGGATGATGACAAACCCGAGCGAATCGTCGCCCGATTCCTCCGCGTCCTGACTGGCGAGGGGGGCGATGTAAAAATTCAAAAAACGCAGTTCCGGATACCGGACCACGAGATCGCGGTTCACCGCATCGCCGGACGAGGTGACGTCCTCCCAGTCGATCCCGGGAAACAGGGTCGAAACGGATTCGCCGGAAGCCTTCTTTTCCTCCAGGCCGAAAAATTCGCAGGCCGCGTGGTTGATGTAGTGAATTCGCCCGCTCGCGCCGGTGACGATGATGCCTTCGCGGAGAGCGTCGAAAACGCGTTCGAGAAAGCCTTTTTCCTCCACTGTCTTGAGAACCAGGCTCTGAATTTCCTCCGGCTCGAGCTTGTCGAGACGATCAATCAGTTTGTCAAGAATACCGGGATTCATGTAGTGTGTGCGTATGTTGGAGAGACAAAACGGCACCGGCCGACCCGTCGTGATCGCGATCACCACCTTCTCAAAAATCGCCGAAGCGCGTCAATTTGGCGCACAACTGGTCGAGGCGCAACTGATCGCCTGTGTCAATTTGATCCCCGGCGTCGAGTCGATCTATCGCTGGAAAGGGAAAATCGAGCAGGATGCGGAAGTGATCGCGGTGATGAAAACGACGGAAGACCGGCTCACGGAGCTGGAAGCCTGGGTGCAGGAAAACCACCCCTACGACCAACCGGAATTTCTCGTACTACCGGTCGAGGCAGGGGCAGGCGGATATCTGGACTGGGTGCGGGAGAGTGTAGAGTGATCTGAACCCGCCAATCCCATTGGACAAACCGCGATCCTGAGGCATAAGTCTCCCTCGTTTTACCACGACACGACAGAGCTTTGAGTTTAATCGTCCAGAAATATGGTGGCACCTCGGTGGGAACGCCTGAGCGCATTCTCAATGTGGCACGCCGCATTCTTGAAACCCGACAGGCGGGGAATCAGGTCGTAGCGGTTGTGTCCGCAATGTCCGGGGTAACGAACCGCCTCATTGAACTGGCCAACGAGGTCACCGGTGACAATGACCCGACCGAACGGGAGATGGACGTGTTGCTTTCCACCGGCGAGCAGACAACGATCGCGCTCACGGCGATGGCGCTGAACTCCATGGGCAGCAAAGCGGTTTCTCTGACCGGTGCGCAGGCGGGGATCGAAACGGACGGTGTCCATACCAAAGCCCGCATTTCCAACATTTCGCCCGAGGGCGTTCACGAGCTGCTCGACGACGGGAACATCGTCATTCTCGCCGGTTTCCAGGGAAAGACTCCCGACGGAAAAATCACCACGCTCGGCCGGGGCGGATCCGAC
>JAKSBG010000149.1 GCA_022361255.1 Verrucomicrobiales bacterium | reverse complement strand
TTCCGTGTGTCCCTTTCGCTTTATTGGGGGCTGGTTGTAGCAGACATCCGAAAAAATCTCAATGAAGCCGCTTCAGGTTTTCGGGGGCACCTCAACAGGGCCTCGGGCCAATTTCAAATGGCGGTGAGCCCGGATTCTATGCGATGCGCCCGGTGGAGGTATGGGTTGCACCCCATCGGTTTTAAATTTCGACAACGAAAGCATCGTCCGCCTGAATCGATTGCACGAAGGCTGTCATGACCTTGATGACGTTTTCCACATCATTAAAATCTGCCATTTCCACGATCGAGTGCATGTAGCGGAGCGGCAGGGATACGAGGGCACTCGGGATGCCACCGCGGACGTGGTAGATCGAGTCCGTGTCGGTTCCGGTGAAACGGGAGGAAGCTTCGTGCTGCAGCGGGATATCGCTCTGTTTTGCGATCTCGATGATTCGCTCGACAACTTTCGGATGATTAGCCGTACCGTGCGTAACCGAAGGGCCTCCGCCCAGCGTTACTTTTCCGTGCTGCGCGTGTTTGATGTCCGGGCTGTCGGTGGCGTGGGTGACATCGAGGACGAGGCAAATGTCCGGTTTCAAAGCGTAGGAAGCCATCGTTGCTCCAAAGCCGCCGATCTCCTCCTGCACCGCATTCAGGGCGAGGCAGGTTGCTGTCGGGCGGTGATCTGCTTCGGACAGTTTTCGAATTACTTCAGAAATGATGAAGCCGCCGATCCGGTTGTCGAGTGCACGTCCGACGATCCCGTTTTTCCCGAAGGGCATTGCACTGTCCGCGTAGACTCCGGGATGCCCGACGCGAATTCCCATTTCCTCGACTTCTTTTGCCGATTTTGCGCCGATGTCGACGAACAACTCATGAACTTCAGGCGCTTTCTCACCGTCCTTCCGGTCGCGAATGTGAATGGCGGTATTTCCGCTGATTCCCAGCACTTCCCCTTTGTCACCGTGAATGGTAAGTCGTCTGCCGCGGGCTGTCGCCCAGTCGGATCCTCCGATCCGGTCGAGGTGGAGAAAACCGTCATCCGTCACGTATTTCACCATGAATCCGATCTCGTCGGCATGGGCTTCGATCATTACGGTAGGCGCAGAATCGTCTGTCCCTTTGATCGTCGCCCAGGCGCTACCATAGGCATCGCTTTCAACAGAATCGGCAAACTGGCGGCAGCGATTCGCCCAGACGCGTTGTCCTTTCACCTCAAACCCGGTTGGACTGGGGGTATTGAGAAGTTCGTAGAGAAAGGTTTCGGCTTCTTCGTTCATCGAGTCGTTCTTCCGGTTTTACTCTTCGGATGCAGTGTTTTCTTCTGCGTCAGTCGTGGTTTGCGGAGCGTCTTCATTTCCCTCCTCCTCGGCGTCATCACTGACTACGCGGGCAATGTCCTGAATGGACTCGCCGTCTTTTGTTTTCATCAAAATAACGCCCTGTGCATTTCGACCGGTGAGGCGTGCACTGGATGCCGCGATGCGAACCGACTGACCGGCATTGGTCATCAGCATGACCTCGTCGTCCTCAGAAACGCGGAGCGCTTTGACGACACGTCCGGTTTTATCGGTGACTTTCATCGTGATGACACCTTTTCCGCCGCGACCCTTGGTCGGATAATCCTCGAACGGAGTCCGTTTCCCGAGGCCTTTCTCGCTGACGACGAGCAGCTGTTCGCTGTTGTCGACGACCGCGAGTGAGACGAGGTAATCATCCTCACCCGGGCGGATTCCGGCTACTCCGGCCGATGGGCGACCCATTGGGCGGATGTTGTCTTCGCTGGTACGAACTGCGTATCCTTTGCTGGTGACGAGGGAAATTTCGTCGGCACCGTTGGTCATCTTTACGTCGATGAGCTCATTGCCTTCCTCGATTTTGATCGCGATGATTCCATCCTTCCGGTAGTTCCGGAAGTCAGAGAGCTTGGTCTTCTTCACCTTGCCGGAGCGTGTTGCAAAAAGGACGAATTTGTCTTCGACGAATGTAGCATCCTTGTCCTCGTTTCCGACGGCTTCGATCCGCAGAACGGAGGCGATTTTTTCCTCCTGCTGAAGATTGAGCAGATTCTTGATCGAGCGGCCCTTGGAAATCCGGCTTCCTTCGGGGATCTGGAAAACCCGCTCGACGTAGACGCGGCCTGTGTTGGTGAAAAACATCAGATAATCATGAGCCGTAGCCGCGAAAAGGTGCTCGACGAAATCGTCCTCATCTTCCTTGTCGGCGGCCTCCCGGGTCTCCATTCCTTTGAGACCTTTGCCTCCCCGGGCCTGGGTGCGGTATTCGCTGGCGAGGGTCCGCTTGATGTAACCGCGATGCGAAATCGTGATGAGATTGGACTCGTTGGCAATGAGGTCAACCACATTGATATCGCCATCGTCGTGACCGAAATCGGTGCGTCGTGGAGTGGCCCACCTCTCTTTCACTTCGAGGAGCTCGTCCTTGATGATCTGGAGAACGCGTTCTTCGCGGGCGAGAATATCGAGTAGATCCTTGATGCGCTCGAGAAGCTCGTCGTATTCGTTCTTCACTTTCTCCCGCTCCAGACCAACCAGTTGATAGAGGCGAAGTTCCAGGATGTGGTCGACCTGCTTGTCGGTGAAGATGTATTGTCCGTCGTCGGTCACGCTGGCCTGTCCCCGGATCAGAATGCCGAGTTGCTCAGCTGCCTCCGTAGTGAAGGTGTAAGCCTTGATTTTTTCCCGAGCTTCGTCCCGGGTTTTGGAATCCCGGATCATCTTGATGAAGTCATCGAGATTGCCGAGAGCGAGGAGGAAAGCTTCGAGTTTCTCAGCCTGCTCTTCCGCTTTTCCGAGAAGGAAGCGGGTACGTCGGAGAATGACTTCGCGGCGGTGCTCGATGTAGCAAATGATCGCGTCTTTGATGTTCAGCAATCGAGGACGTCGATTGTCGATCGCGAGCATGTTGGCCGAGAAAGAGGACTGCAGGGCCGTGTGCTTGTAGAGATTGTTGAGAACAACCTGGGAGCGGGAGTCGCGTTTCAGGTCGACAACGACACGGGTATTTTCGTCGGACTCGTCGCGGACGGCGCTGATCTCAGGAAGAATTTTCTGGTTCGCGAGTTCAGCGATTCTCTCCACGAGTTTGGCGCGGTTTACAGCGAAAGGAATTTCCGTGATGATGATCTGCTCACGACCTTTGGCATCCTCTTCAATCGTGGCACGACCGCGCACTTTGATGCTGCCGCGCCCGGTGGTGGCGTAGTCGTAGATGCCGCGATTTCCGAGAATGGTACAACCGGTCGGAAAGTCAGGCCCTTTGATGTGACCGAGCAGCTGCTCGATGGAAATGTCAGGGTCGTCGATCGTGGCGCAAATTCCGTCCACCACTTCGCCGAGGTTGTGCGGCGGAATGTTCGTCGCCATACCAACGGCAATCCCGGTCCCGCCGTTCACGAGCAGGTTCGGAAAGGCCGCAGGAAATACGACAGGCTCCTGCTGGGTTTCGTCGTAGTTATTGACGAAATCGACCGTCCCTTTCTCCATGTCGGCCATGAGAACGTGTCCGAGATGAGTGAGGCGGGCCTCCGTATATCGCATCGCAGCGGGAGGGTCACCTTCAACCGATCCGAAGTTGCCCTGGCCGTCGACGAGGATATCCCGCATCGTCCACGGCTGGGCCATGTTCACGAGTGTCGGGTAAATCGTTGCTTCACCGTGCGGGTGGTAGTTACCGGAGGTATCACCGCAGATCTTTGCGCACTTCCGGTAGTTCTTTCCGGGGGCGAGACCGAGGTCGTGCATCGCAAGGAGAATGCGTCGCTGTGACGGTTTCAATCCGTCGCGTGCATCCGGCAGAGCACGGGAAATGATGACCGACATCGAATAGTCGAGAAACGAGTTCGACATTTCGTCGGCTACGCTGATCGGTTCGATATCGCTGGAATCAGGAGAATCAGGCTCCGGAGTTTCCGGTTCGGGGGTGTCAGGTTCGTCTGGCATGGCTGGGTGACCGCCTCGCGGTCAGTGGGAAGGTGGGAAAGTAAAAAGTCGGGTTGCTGAGCGATTGGCTCGCAATCAGAAATGCGGCTTTTGGTTAGATGTCCAGATTCCTTACGCTGAGAGCGTTATCTTCAATGAACTGGCGTCTCGGCTCGACGACATCGCCCATCAGGATGGTGAAAATCCGGTCGGCTTCGACCTGGTTGTCTTCGTCGAGTTTTACGCGGAGAAGCTTCCGGTATTTTGGATCCATCGTGGTGGTGAAAAGCTCCTTGGCGTTCATCTCACCCAAACCCTTGAATCGCTGGATCTGCATGCCGCGTCGCCCGATTTCGACCACTGTCTCGAGGATTTGGGGGATGCTGAAAACAGGGTGTGTCCTCGCATTTTCGCCTTCACCTTCAGCGATCTCAAAGAGCGGTTTGTCGTCGTCTGAGAATTTTTCCGTGCTGACTCCTTTCTCTTCAAGTCCGGCGAGAATTTTCTCCATGGACCGGGATTCGTGGATCTCCACCAGTCGCGCACGGCGGGTCGGTCCTTCGGGTTTTGCGGCGGCTTGTCCCGTCGCATCAGCTCCCTCGTCTTCCTCCGATGTTTCGCGCGCGAAAAGATCAAGGTCGGGATTTTCCTCGGAGAAAGCGCGAAGGGCCGCTTCGTCGAGAAAGTACTTCACGAACACCTCGTTTCCTTCGCGTACCTGGACGAGGTAGTCGGGCAGATCGCCGTCTTTTCCGTGAGCGAGGTAGTCCTCAAAGACGCCTGCATTGCCCGTGATGACCCTGCTGAAGCGGTTCAGCTTTTCGAGCATCGCGAGGATTTCCTTGAGATCCCCGGCCTCCACTTCCGTTTCTGTATCCGACTGGAGACTCCGGAGAATCACATCATCCGCTCCGTTGGAAATCAGGATTTCGCTGAGTTCCTTGTCATCCTGGACGTATTGCTCCTTCTTTCTCCGGGTGATTTTGTAAAGAGGAGGCTGCGCAATGTAGACGTAGCCTTTCTTGACCAGCTCGAGCATCTGTCGGCAGAAGAAGGTCAACAGCAGGGTCCGGATGTGCGAGCCGTCGACGTCAGCATCCGTCATGATGATGATCTTGTGGTAGCGGACTTTCTCGATGTTGAAAGAGCCTTCCATTTCCCCGTCGCCGATTCCCGCGCCGATCGCGGTAATCATCGTCTGGATCTCTTTGTTCTGGAGAACCTTGTCGAGGCGGGCTTTTTCCACGTTGATGAGCTTGCCTCGAATCGGGAGGATCGCCTGGGTTCGACGATCGCGCCCCTGCTTGGCAGATCCGCCGGCGGAGTCACCCTCCACAATGTAGAGCTCACTCTCAGCGGGGTCGCGGGAAGAGCAGTCAGCCAGTTTCCCGGGAAGGCCTCCTCCGGACATCGCTGATTTCCGAACGGTTTCGCGGGCCTTCCGCGCCGCTTCGCGGGCGCGCGCGGCATTGAGGACCTTCTCGACCATTCGCTTGGCGAGAGCCGGGTTTTCCTCAAAAAACTGCGACATGCCTTCGTAGAGAATCGAGCTGACGACGCCTTCGACCTCGTTGTTGACCAGTTTTTCCTTCGTCTGTGAACTGAAACGCGGATTCGGGTGTTTCACCGAAATAATGGCGATGACCCCTTCGCGGCAGTCATCACCGGTCAGGGCGGGGTCCTTGTCCTTGAGCAGCTTATTCGCTTTTGCGTAGGTGTTCACGGCACGGGTCAGAGCCGAGCGAAAGCCGGAAAGGTGCGTTCCTCCATCGCCGTTGGGAATGGAGTTCGCGTAGCAGAGCACATTTTCGTGATAGTCGGTCGTGTATTGTAACACGATGTCTGCGTAGCACTCGTCCTCGACTGTTTTACCTGCATCGTCGATCTCGACCATGCGCTTGCCGGTGAGTTCGATCGGCTCGTCGTGAACTTTCTCTTTGTTCTCACTGAGCTGGTGAACGAACTCGACGATGCCTCGTTTGTAGAAGAATTCCTTCTCTTTCTTCGACTCCTCGCGCTCGTCGATCAGATTGATGCGAATGCCGGGGTTCAGGAATGCCAGTTCGCGCAGACGGGTCGAGAGGTAGTCAAAGTTGAAATCAATCCCACCCGTGAAAATGGTCGTGTCCGGGAAAAAGGAAATCTTCGTTCCTGTTTTTGATTTGTCTTTCAGCTCGCCAATCACCTCGAGAGGCTTCGTTGTGGCACCCCGCTCGAAGGCGATGTGGTGGATCTTTCCGTCGCGATAGACATCAGCAGTGAACCAGTCGGAAAGCGCGTTCACACATTTCGCACCGACTCCGTGGAGACCGCCGGAGAATTTGTAGGCACCCTGCCCGAACTTACCACCTGCGTGGAGATTGGTCAGAACCAGCTCGACCGCCGGCATTCCGAATTTCGGGTGCATGTCGACTGGGATACCCCGTCCGTCGTCTTCGACCGAGAGCGAACCATCGCCGTGAATCGTGATCGTGACATTGTCGCAGAAACCGGCGAGATGCTCATCGATCGAGTTGTCCAGCACCTCGAAAACGGTGTGGTGCAAACCGCGTTCCGTTGCCGGGTCACCGATATACATTCCGGGGCGCTTCCGCACCGCCTCGAGGCCCTCCAGTTTGTCAATTTGACCGGCATCGTAATCGCCGGAAGGCTTGGGAGGAGAATTGTCTTCAGGGGCGTCAGACATAGTATCAATTTGAGAGGGTGAAAAGGCAGGAACCACCCCTCCGAAAGACCGAATCCGTCCTCCGGAAATGTGCGGTTTACAGAACTGTCACTAAAGCGAGAAACCGCGATAAATCAATGGTTTCAGGCGATTTAGAACGAGAAAAACACCCTTTTTTCCCCTATTTTCACTCACAATGGTTAAGAATGGCGTAATTTGCAGATTTTTATGGAGAAAACGGCGGGGGATACAACGTTTTCAAGGACTTCCGGAGTCAAGCCGGGCGCAAAAAATACCGACTGTGACAGGCCGGAATCCACCGGTGCGGAACGGGGCAGGGCGGAGCGCAAAATCAACCCTGTTGCTCCGGTCACCCAACCCTGTCTCATCCGCGACATGACAGGGTTGGGTCGGGAAAATTGCCGGATCTAATTCGCCTTCAAATACGCGACGAGATCCGCGACATCCTGTGCCGTGAGGCCCAGCTGAGCGGCGCTGAGCATGGCGCTGCGCTTCATTTTGCGCTTTGCCTTGATCTTCCCACCCGGGATCATCTGGGTGACTCCGCCCATGCTGGTGATGATGGCGGGGTTGCCGTCCTGAATGAGGAGGCCGTGAACGCGCTTGTTATCTTTCGTGACGATTTCAGTGGCGTCATAGCCGTGGGCGATATCGGCACTCGGATCAACAATGGAACGGGCGATGACCTCGGAGGTTTGCGTTTTTCCCCATCCGTCGAGGGCCGGGCCATATTGGACGCCTACGCCGCCAACCTCGTGACACATGATGCAGCGGGCGGCGGTGGTTTTGCCGCGCGTGGCGTCTCCCTCCAGGGCAAGGACTGCTTCGACGGTAAGAGCTTTCTGCTGCGCTTCATCCGGCTCAGGAGTGACGATTTCCTGCACTACGATTTTTCCCGGATCGTAGAGGCCCCTCTCCTTCATGGCTGCCATGAGGTCGTGCTTTTTCCAGTGATTGTTTGCGCGGTTCATAAGCCACCACATCGCGTCGGCTTTGAGAGGTGTGTCGAGCATGGCGAAAGTGAGCATGGCCTCGGATGCAGCTTTCGTGTCGATGAAGGCGATCGCATCGAGAGCCTGCTTGCGAAGGTTTTTGGGAAGGGTTTCGTTTTTCGCCCGGATCACAAAATCCTCGACGGCGCTGGCGGGGTGGAGCCTCCAGGCAATGGCAGCAAAGGCAGGGGACCAGGTGCGGGAATCCTCGGTCGCCATCGCGGCTTTGATCGCGTTGTAGGTCTCTTTCTCTTTGCCGGCGGCACCGGTTCCGAGGGCCTCGAGATAGGATCGATCCTCCCCGTCGTAGCCCTGGGCAAGCATCACGAGGATTTCCTTTGCTGTTTCGATGGATTCGTTGCGCATCGAGAGGGCAACCTCGCGGCGCACTGCCGGATCGGGATCGGCGGCGAGTCGCATCGCGCTGGCGGTGAAATCGAGACCGGCCCGGCGCATCGCGCGGTAAGCGGCGATTTTGCGCTGGCTGGTCGGCTGCTCGGCCGGGTAGCCGGCGACACGAGGACCGCTGATGCCGAGCTGATACAGAAGGTAAATGGCGCGGGCCTGGATGTAGGGGTTCTCGTCCTCGAGCAGCTTGGCGACAGGATCGAGAGCGGCGCGCCCTTTTGCCTTGAGGCCTTCAAATCCAATGGCGCGGACATTCGGAGCCGGTGATTTCAAGGCGGTGATGAGGCCCTCGATCGTGTCCGCGTCGATTTTCGGATTCACCGGTTTGAATCCCTTCGGGGCAATTCGGTAGATCGCGCCGGAGCAGGTCGCATCAAGATCCTGGTGGCCGCCTACGCGGGCATCATACCAATCTGACACGTAAAGCGCGCCGTCGGCTCCCACAGCCACGTCTGACGGGCGGAAGAGGGTTTTGACTTCACCGGTCACGCTGTCGCCGCCACCGAGGAAATCGGAGCCTGCAAAACGTTCGGCAGCCTCGCGTCCGTTGTCGTGTTCACCGGCAGGGTTGCTCGTCATGAAGTCCATGCGATCCAGTTGAAAGCCGGCCCCGCTTAGTTTTGGCTGGTAGCCGAAAACGACGTTCCTCCCCGCTTCGCAGGCGAGAAAGGTGCCGATCCATTTGTCACCGAGGGCACCGTTTTCATAAAAGACGTTTCCGGTAGGCGATCCGCCGCCGTAGACATCTCCGGCGGGTGTCATGCCGGGGTCTTCCTGCCGCCATTCTGCTACCGGAATGCTCTGTCCGGGGCGCTTGTCGACACGCCAGGTGCGCTGTCCGTCGTTGGAGGAAAACCCGAAGTTTGCGTATTCCATCACCCAGCTGACCCGGCAGGCGGGCGGGTCATCGTTATCGTTCTGGAAAACGTCGCCGAAGGAGGTGACGGATTGCTCGTAGGAGTTTCGATAGTTGTGACCGATGATTTCGGCGTCCGTTCCATCGGGATTCATACGGACCGTGAAGCCACCCACGTAAACATGACCGTCATCACTTTCCGTTCCGGCGAGAGCGGCGGAGTCGTGCGGGTATTCGAAGGGGCCGATCGGTTTGGGGCGGTAGGAGCCGAAGATGGTGAACGTTTTTCCGGATTTGTCGGTGAACTTTCCACCGCAGTTACCCTGATTGAAATACCATTTCCCGTCGGGACCGACGGTGACGGAGTGGAGAGAATGATCGTGGTTCTGGCCGTTGAATCCGGTCAGGAGAATCTCCCGCTTGTCTTTCGCCGCATCGAACTTCAGATCCCGGTCGACGTCGGTGTAGACGAGCAGGTGCGGGGGCTGGGAAACGACAATTTTGTTGTCGATGACGGCAACTCCGAGAGGGGCGACGAGAAGCGGTTCCTGGACAAAGGTGTGGCTGGAGTCCGCGGTGCCGTCGCCGTCGGTGTCTTCGAGCACGACGATCCGGTCGCCCTCGGGCTGGCGTTCGTGGTTTCGACGATAGCGAACCCCTTCGGCTGCCCAGATTCGACCATCTTTGTCGACGTCGATGTTGGTCGGATTGTAGAGTTGCGGGGAAGTCGCCCAGACCGTGACCTCGAGTCCTTCGGGCACGACGAAAAGGTCGTCGGGAACTTTCTCCGGTTCTGCCTCGGGATAAGTGTCGGCAGAAATCGCCGCAGCATTCCAGGCAATTGTGAAAGAGGTGATGGCAGTAAGGATTCTTCGATTCATGTGAGAAATTCTTTTGACAAAGTCCGGCTCGAGGCGCTGTCTGACAAGCAACTGCGGTGGCTGCATCGCGCCTCAACCGGGGATTGGGACGCAAAATGCGAAGAAGGCCAGATGTATCGCTTGCCAAACAGGGGCAGGGCTTGAGAGTGTGCCCGCAATGCCCGGAACTTCCAAGCCTTTATTAATCTTCGATTTTGACGGTACTTTGGCGAATACGCTGGAGACCGGTGTGAAGATTTACAACGATATGGCGGGAGATTACAATCTGCCCACCGTGACCATGGATGAGGTCAAGGAGTTGCGGAAGCTGAACACCCGTGCGCTGCTGGATCACCTCGGAATTTCACGTATTCTGGCGGTAAAGCTCGGAGCGCGGATGCGGAAAGTCCTCCACGAGCGGATGGAGGAGGTCGAAATGATCTCCGGCGTCGAAACCGCTTTGAAAGACCTTTCCCGGAGAGGGTACCGTCTGGGAATCCTGACATCCAATTCTGCGGAAAATGTCCGGATTTTTCTCAATCGATTCGGTCTCAATGATGCCTTCAGCTTTGTTGAAGCCGGTGTCAGCCTGTTTGGAAAGTCCCAGCGCATTTCCAACGTGTTGAAGAAGGAGAAAGTCGCGCCTGACGCCGCGATGTATGTGGGTGACGAAACCCGGGACATCGAGGCCGCGAGAAAAAGCCACGTGGCCGGAATCGCCGTTTGCTGGGGGACCAATGGCCGGGAAGCGATGGAAACGGAAGGGCCCGATTACTGCATCGACGATCCTTCCGAGCTGGTCGAATGTGCGCTGGCGTTTGAAGCAAAGTGATGTTGCCTCGTGCGGTTGCTCAACGTTCGCCACAGGCGCATATCCCCGGTAGGAATCGAACCTACATCTAAGGTTTAGGAAACCCTTGTTCTATCCATTGAACTACGGGGACGTGGGGTGGGGGATATTACACCGGAAGTGGTGGCTCTCAAGTCCTCAGAACTTTACTCCGGTCCGGGTTGCCCAGGCTTCCCATTTTCGCGAAAGAACAGAAATTTGATTCGGGTTCTTTTCGGCGAGGTTTGTGGTTTCGGTTCGATCTTTGGCAAGGTTGTAAAGTTGCCACTTTGCATTTTTCCCTTTCTCCCAGACAATTTTCCAGTTGCCGTTGCGCACGGCGCGGTTCCCGGCCCAGTTCCAGAAGAGCGGGGCGGTCCGGTCGGCTTTTTCCCCGGCAAATACGGAGGTCAGTGAGATGCCCTCAGGGGGCAGGATGGCGTTCCCGTCCACGGATTGCGGGTATGTGCCGCCAGCCAACTCAAGAAAGGTGGGAAGAAAGTCGATGATGTGTCCAACCTGTTCGGTGGTCTGCCCGGCTTCGATTCGTTTCGGCCAGCGGGCAACCATGGGCGTGGCAATGCCGCCTTCGTAGGTGGTGGATTTGTAGCGACGGAAAGGGGTGTTCTGCGCCCAGGCCCAGTCCGGTCCGCAATGAGAATAGAAATCCTTTGGTCCGGGGACCTGTTCCGGCGTGCGGCCTCCGGGCTGTTCGGGGCAGCCTCCGTTGTCGGATAGAAAAATGACGAGAGTGTTATCTGCGATTTTTTCCTCTTCCAGCGTATCGAGAACACGTCCGATTTCGCGATCCATCCGGTCGACCATGGCCGCGTAGACTTCCATACGGAGGGTTTCATAGTTGAGCCGGTCTTCGGGGATCTCACTCCAGGCAGTGTTGTCCCGGTTCATGCCGGGCTCCGGATGAATTGCGGGATCGATGAGCCCCATTTCCACCTGGCGTTGGTAGCGTTCTTTGCGGAGCGCTTCCCATCCGCCATCATAAATGCCCTCGTGCCTCGCGATATCTTCGGGAGTGGCATGGAGCGGATAGTGCGGTGCGGTATGGGCGATGTAGTGGAAGAATGGTTTTCCACTCGCGGCGTGTTTCTTGATCGTTGCGATGGCGTGGTCGGTGAAGGCGACGGTGGTGAAAAAGTCTTCCGGAAATTCGGTGATCTGCTCGTCGTTTTGACCAAAGAAGCGGTTTCTGGCTCCTTTGAATTCCGGATCCTGAATGGAAGGGTC
>JAKSBG010000130.1 GCA_022361255.1 Verrucomicrobiales bacterium | reverse complement strand
GCATGATCTTGCGAAACACCTCTTTGTCCTTCGGCTCAAACACCATCCGCCGGTCCACCACCCGCGACATCACATGATAAAACGAACGCCCTTCTCCCAGCAATCTGACTCCATTCATGCGGGCAGGATGGGGGATGGAGCGGAATTTGGCAAGCGAAATCTAACTATAGGTCTGACCTACAAATACAATTAATGCGAGCAGGAATTGCTGGAACTTGACGAAGCTTCGACCACGCAAATTTATCTGCGTGTCACGAAACAGGGCGGCTTCAGCGGGGTGACAAGCCCTCTTGATCGACTGGAGGTTAATGGATGGATTGGGGAGCGAGCGGTCACGCCCGAAGCGCAGGGGATATTGCCGGAGCCGATTCCCTTCGTAGCATATTCACTGTCCCAGCATCGCCTCGACTTTGTCGACGCTGAGTCCGACGACCGGCAACTCGTATCCGAGGGTGTCGCCGTTGGGCTGAAATCCGTTTCCGTCAACGTCGATGAAGATGGGATTGTTGTAGGCGCATGGCTCGATCGATGCCTGGCTGCTCGTTCCGAATCCGCGTTGCAGGGATTCCTTTTCCCCGATTGCGACGACGATTATGTGGGAGTCCTCGCTGAGGTCCAACTCGACGGTTTTCTCGAATCCGCTGTTCTGGTCAGCCCTTGCGAAGAGATCGGAATGTTTCTCCAAAGTGTAGTTGTAGCGTGGGTCCTGACGGCCGTTTATCAATACCTGAACACGATTGATCCGATACCAGTTGGCGCAGGAGACTTTCACTTTCAGCATTGTTTTGCCGGTCGATCTTTCATATCCGCCGGCGATGGTTCCGTTGCCGGTTTGCACTTTCAGGAATGGTCCGCTGGACAGAATCATGTTACCGGCTTTGGCACGGCGGGAGATTTCTCTCCAGTCGATTTCTTCCGGATCATCGGTCGGACTCGGGATGTAGGTCCGCCAGCTACCGACGCCGTTTCCGTAGACGTGATGAGCGTCGGCAACACCTATGCCCCAGACTTTCAGTCCCTGATTGAGAAGTTGCAGCCAGATAAATTCCCGATGGTAGTTCACCTGTTTGCCGAGGCCGGTGCGCGCTTTTCCGATGGAAAAGGGAGCTCCTTCGAGAATGTTTGATCCCCGGTAATTCTGCGTTTCGAGACCGTCGAGCAGGCCGCCAAAATAGGCGTAGCCACCGTCAGCTCGACCGTCGCGGTTCCAGTCGATGAAATTTTCGGACATGTCGGGGTGGTTCACGTGCACCCAGCGATCCGCCTCTTCGCCCTGGTAGTTTCGTAGAACAATGGCGTTGAGCCGGGGATCTTTCTGCCAGACGGGCGCGCCGCCATCCTGTTTTTTCGGATCCGGTTTCAGGGGGAAAGTGTTGAAATGGGCTCCGCGTCCGGTCAGCTCCATGCCGGGGACGGTGGCGAGAAATTTCTTCAACCCAAGCTTTGCGATGTGGGGTTCCCAGTCATAGAGCCGGTTGTGCTCCGTGGTCGGGGCAAACTCAATATGCTCGACAGCGAGATTGATAAGCCGGTCGTCGGTGCCGCAGGTGTTGTCGCCGCTCGGGGTGGAGTGATTGTGAAAATCGCACGAGACCCATCCGTTCGTGTTGACGGAGCGGATCAGCTTCCCGGCGACTTTCGCCGTTCCCCCGGGAGCGAGGACGATATCTTTTGTCAGGGTGTCGTATTCGGGGCCGCGAACCACGGTGACGCGATATTCCCCAGCCGGAAGCGGCACGATGAATTTGCCTGTTTCCGAGTGCCACTGGTCAACGCAACCGTGGGCGCGATCGGTGGGACCGAGGTTCGGCTTTTGCGTTCCTTTCATCGGGGTGAAGTGAACTTTGCAGGGGATGTCGGAGCCGTCTTCCGCAGTGATGGCGAATGTGACTTGAGAGAGGGGGGATAATGTCTCTTCGAGAACGATGTCGCCGTTTACTTCGAGCGGTTTGGCTACGGTCTCGCGACCGATGTCTTCTATCGACAGATCGTAGCTTCCCTTTGACCAGAGGAATGACACTCTACCCGTCTCGTCCGGGTAGGCGGGGGTGGGAGTGCTGTCGCCGAACTGGACGGTTGCGCGACCGCTTGTGACGGGGGTGCCCTCGCTGTCTTTCATCATGAGAGTGACAGAGCTCACACCATCCGGATTTCTTCGCTCTTCGACGATTCCCACTGCCTGAGCAGGAGAGGTTCCTACGGCGAGAAAGCGCGCGACTTTGAGGGACTTGCCGGGGGCGAGTTTCATTTTGGCGGATTTGGGAATTGTCGCGCCTTCTTCGTCGACCCAGGCAAACGCGTAGCCGCACTTGTGTGAGGGATCAATGGAGTCAGCCCACTGAATCCCTTTGAAGGAGCCCTTGCTGCGCATCTGAGTCCATCCGTCAGAGAGGGAGAATTCTTTTTCCTCCTCTGACTCGTTCCGAAATTCGGAAACGATGAGGACACCCTGCCATCCGTCTTTCAGGAAGTAGCGGTGTGTTTTTCCAAGACCGTTTCCTTTGGCTGCGGTCACGACCGTCTCGACGGCGACCTGTCCTTCCGGCGCATCGGCAATTTTCACGTAGTTGACCGGTCCACGCTGTCCGCAGGGTGTAAAAATCGTAATCTGGTCATTGTTCGCGTCCCGCAGGGTGAGATCGTAGAGACAGCCCGGGGTTTCATTCCCGTCGCCGTAGAAAGCGCTCATGTTCGGGCGTCGGAGGGGGAGGTTGCCCGATATGACGATCTCGATTTTGTCGTTCCGGAGAACAAAATCCCCAACGATTCCGTCAGCTTCCTTGCCTCGGGGCAGCTCGGAAAAATGGGAATCGCCGATTTCAAAAACTTCGGCGGAGAAGAGTGAAGCTCCGCCAAGCGCGAGCGTGAGAAAAGCGGTTACCAGTTTCATCACCCTCCATTGGAGAGAAGGAGGGCGGAGGCGAACAGAAAAAAAGAGGGCCGACTTGCGTTACGGAACCCGCCGCTTCGACTTCGCCATCAGCCGAAAGGAGTAGACCGGATTGTTGCTATCGCTGGTGTAGATGCGAACGGTACTTCGATTTTTCTTTCTCCGGTTTGGAGCTTTAAATCGGACCCTGATTTTGCCCCGGCTTCCTCCAAACACGTATCCGGGAGCAGAACGGATGGAAAAAGCACGCGACGATGCTCGTGCCGCGATCACGGATACGGGAGTCGTACCGGCCGCATTTCTGAGATAAAAATTTCGCGTTTTCTTTTTACGGGCGCGGTAACGCTTTCCATAATGAGTGCCCAGGCTTCGTGAGATGGTTTTGGAACCATTTACCAGAGCCCGGCTTCCCCGGCCGGTCATGGAAATATCCGGATCAATATCGGCGGGGGCGGCGAGAAAGGCATCCAGCCAATTCTTGTAGTAGCCCACATTTGCATAGATACCGGGGTGGCCGTTTGCGCAACCGAAACCGAAACTGGTGATTCCAACGAGGAGCGGGTCGCCTTCATCTCCATCTGTATCGAAGAGGGGGCCTCCGCTATCGCCCTGGCAGGTATCTTTACCGGACGCGGCAGCCGCGAGGTGGCGGGAATTGATGCTGTTTCCGTAGCTGTTCCGGGCAGACGATATCTCCTGAATGTTGAGATCAACCTCTTGCAGGATTTTTGGATAGCCCCTTCGTCCTCCGAGATCGCCCCATCCGATTGCGCGAACGGAATCATCCGTTGCGACTGCACTTGTCGAATCCGCATACGCTACCGGAATGACGGTGTCGATTGGCGAATCGAGGAGCAGAAGTGCTATGTCATTGTGAAGATTTCCGGCTGCATCTTCGGAATAGCTGGGATGAATAAAAATGGCCTTAATGTCCCGATATATAGCGCTGGTCGTGTCGTCCAGATCCCATATATTCAGCCAGACCCCGATAGTGGTGGCGCGTTCCCCCTCAACGCAGTGGGCAGCCGTAACCACCCAGTACCTGTTGAGGAGGGCTCCGCCACAGAACTGGGATTCGAATGCCTCATCCGGATCGCTGGTGCGCACGAGAGCAGCCATCCACGGGTATTCATCGGGTGGCGTATCTTTGCCGCCGACGATTTTTGCCTGAGCAAACGCCTGGTCGGAAGGTTGAAGGAAAATCGCCAGAGTGACAAAAAGCAGGAAGAAAGAATGTTGCCGTTTCATGGAGGAAGAAGATCAGGCTAGGGGGCAAGGATACTCCGCATCAAGAATATTTCTATAAAATTCATAATTTATACAATCATGAAAGGTAACGGGTTCGGACTGGTAATCGTAGATTACTGATTCAGATGAGAACAGGCCCGGGCTGCAAACGGTGTGATTCGAATGCGGGGGTGGGCAGCATTTCTGTTACTTGTTCACTACAAAAAAAGCTGGTTGCGCGAAGGTGCTCGGTCTAGGGTCGACCCGCAAACGCAACCATGCGTTGCCTACTACTTTCAAACCTCTCTCCTCTATCTCAATGGACGCAGTCAAAATTCTCGGAAGTCTTCTCAGCAACAACGCCATGGGCTCGAGCACCGGTGGTAACATTCTCGGCAGCCTGCTCGGTGGCAGCAACGGTTCGTCGCCCCAGGCCGGTAACATCCTCGGCACATTGCTCGGTGGGCAGAAGCGGGGCGGATCCGGCGGTCTCGGCGCGCTGGGAGCCATCCTTGCCGCAGCAGCTGCCTCCCGAGGGGGCGGACAGGGTGGAGGCGGAATGGACATTCTCGGTTCGCTCCTTTCGGGCGCCGGAGGCGGCGGGGGGGCAGGTGATCTGCTCGGAAGTTTGCTCGGTGGAGGTCAGCCTCAGCAACCGCAGCGTGGAAGTGGTCTTGGCGGATTGCTCGGTGGTCTTCTCGGGGGAAAGCAGCAGCCCGCTCCTGAGGCTTCCGGGGGTGGTGCCGGTGGATTGCTCGGTTCTCTTCTCGGAGCGGCGTCCGGTGGAGGCGGGGGAAACCCGCTCACGGATCTCCTCGGTGCGCAGGCGGCAGGAGGACAGACGAACGGATCGGAACTTCTCGGAGCGCTTCTTGGGGGAGGACAGACCCAGGCGCCGCCACAGGAAGCTCAGGACGAGGCGGAGCTACTCATTCAGGCCATGTGCTACGCGGCCAAAGCGGATGGCCAGATCGATGAGGCGGAAAGAGAGGCGATTCTCGGACGACTCGGTGATCTCGATGACGACGAAGTTGCCTACCTGCGCGAGCATCTCGAAGGGCCTGTCGATCTTGATTCTTTCACTTCAAAAGTCCCCGACGATATGGACGAGCAGGTCTATGCGTTTTCCCTGATGGCGATTCGTCTCGACACCCAGCAGGAAGCTCAGTATTTCGGCCGCCTCGCGAACGGGCTCGGCATGGACGGTGACACCTGCAACCGCATTCACGAGCAACTCGGCCAGCCCGAGATTTTTGCCTAATCCGGTTCTCAATTAATTTCTGAAAATCGTATGGCTCGAGGTCGTCGGAAACGGTCCAGCGGCAGTCGCCCCCGTGAAGCGCGGGCGAATGTCCACTCCAGCGAAATTCGCCGTGTCGCCCGACTCAGCGAAGAAGCGCTCTGTGATTTTCTGGAAAACCCGGGGGAGGAGATCCCGTTTCTCCTCATCCTCGACGGAGTCCAGGATCCGCACAATCTCGGGGCCTGTATCCGCACGGCTGAGGGAGCCGGCGTCCATGCGGTCGTGACTCCGAGGCACAAGGCTTCGCCCGTAACTGAGACCGTCGTTCGCATTTCCTGTGGGGGGGCCGAATTTGTCCCCGTCGTCCCGGTGGCGAACATGGCGCGCTTTTTGAAACGCATCCGCGAAGAGTTTGGAATTCGTTGTGTCGGTACTGCCGATGCGACGGATCAGGATCTATTCGACTGCGAAATGACCGGCCCTCTCGCCGTTGTTCTCGGCGCGGAGGGAGAGGGCATGCGCCGTCTCACGATGGAGAATTGCGACGATCTTGTCCGTATTCCCATGTCCGGTGAAGTGGAGTGCCTTAATGTATCGAATGCTGCGGCTGTTTGCCTGTTCGAGGCCGTCAGGCAGCGGATCTTTGCCTGATTCAACCCTGTTACATTCTGCACCTAACCCTGTTGAGTGCGGTATCGAACAGGGTCAGGTGCGACCCAGCCGGGCAAATATTTCCTCTGATCCGGATGCTTTGATGTGGTAGACAAATTCCATGAGTTCGCCGAGTCGGCCGGAGGGGAAACCGTCCTGTTTTTCGACGAACCAGTGCAGGTATTCGTATGGAAGAGTGTGCAGCTTTCTTGTTTTGTAACGACCGAAGGGCATGCGGTAGAGTTCGAGGTCGGCGAGGTTGTCGGCGAGCTCCCGCTTCATGGCCTCGGCCGGATCGATGTGTTCTTCGGGACCGCTCATCGCTCACTCATCGAAGTCGTGGAGGCAGGAAGGGTCGATGTGACCTTCGGCGGAAATGGTTACGCCTTCGGTTTCGAGCAGCCGGCGTTTTCGATCAATTGGTTCCCCGTCGCGCTCCCCGGCAAAGCCGCCGATGGTTAGGTCGCCTTTGACGACACGATGGCACGGGGTTCCGGGGGCGAAAGGGTTGCGTCGCAATGCCTGCCCAATAGCCTGGGCGGACCGGCAGGAGATATAGCTCCCCAGCAGGCCGTAGGTCGTGACTTTTCCCCGGGGAATCAGATGGAGGGCGTCGTAGACTTTTTTCTCAAACTCTGTCGGTAGCCGTTCGGTGTTCATCTTTCACCAAGGTAGAAAATATTACACGTTCTGCAATTGTCGGCTTGGCGAATGCGTCGCAGCCCCTATCATCTTCTCCATATGGTTGAATGGCTTCAGCAGTTTGTTCCCGCTTCGATCAATCTCTCGATTCTGGCGACCTACGGGATTCTCGTTCTGGTCGTAATCGCATTTTTTCGGGAGTGGGGAACGCCGGACATCGTCGCGCTCGCGTCGATGGGGCTGCTGCTTTTGTTCGGGTTGATCCCGCTAAAGGATGTCGTGGAAAACGGCGTGGTGCTGGAGCGCGGATTATTGAGCGTTTTCAGCAACGGTGCTCCGATTACGATTGCGTGCATGTTTGTTCTGAGTGCAGGGCTCGAGCGGACAGGAGCGATCGATGCGATGGGGAAATTCTTTTCCCGCATTGCCGGGAGAAGTGAGCTGCGGGTTCTTCTCGTGATGATGACGATGGTGGCGGTATTATCAGCGTTTGTGAACAACACGCCGATCGTGGTGGTTTTTCTGCCTATTGTTCTGGCTCATGCCCGGGCGGTGAACCTGCGGGCGTCGAAACTGCTGATCCCGCTTTCTTTTGCCTCGATCCTGGGGGGGACCTGCACTCTGACGGGGTCATCGACAAACCTTATCATCGACTCCGAGGCGCAGCGTTTCGGCTTGGAAGCTTTCGGGATGTTCGAATTGACAAAGCTCGGGATCATCTATGCGGTGGTGGGGTTTCTCTATTTGATATTGGTTGGACGAAAGTTGCTCCCGAACCGGCAACTTCTCAGTGAACTGATCGACAGCGGAATGACCCGGGAGGTGCTGACCCAGTTCCAGGTGGAGCCGGGCTCGGAGCTGGTAGGAAAGACCCTGGTGGAGACCTTGTTGAAAAAGTATCCCGGCTGCCAGGTTCTGGAGGTGCGGAGACGGGGACGGTCGCTGCCCACTGCTTTGGATGAGCTTGTCGTCAATGAGAAAGACCGACTGCTCATAACGGTGCACGGAGACGCATTGAAGGAACTGCGTGATGACGGGGGGGTGCGGTTTTCGGGGCAGGATGAATTAAATCTGACGCAATTGGAAACCCGTGAGCTGAAAATGCTGGAGGGAATTATCGGGCCGCGCTCTAAGATGGTTGGGAAGACTCTGAAGGAGGTCGGGTTCCGCCGGAATTTCGGAATCAATGTGCTGGCCATTCATCGGCAGGGGGTGAATTTGCAAAAGGATTTCAACTCGGTAACTCTCGCGTTTGGAGACACTCTTTTTATGGAGGGGCCGCCCGATGCCTTTTCGCGTTTGCAGAACCAGAAAGACTTTGTGAGTATCTCGGAGTCGCCAGAGTTGACGGTCAATCCGAAGAAGGTTTGGATCGGCGCAGGGATTGCCCTGGCGTTTGTGATCGGGGCTTCTTTTAAAGTGCTCGGTATTCCTGCACTCGCTATTCTCGCCGCTCTGGCAATGATTCTGTCCCGGTGCCTGACAGCCCAGCAGGCCTACGAGTCGGTGCAGTGGAATATCGTATTCCTGATTTTCGGAATGCTGGCTTTGGGGCTGGCGATGGATCAGACGGGAGCTGCGCAGCAGCTGGTGAGTGGATTGATGGCAGTTTTCGGGGGATTTTCGCCCTTTGTGATTCTTGCCGTAGTCTATTTGCTCAGCTCAACCTTGACGGAGTTGATCAGCAATAACGCGGTCGCTGCTCTTTTGACGCCGATCATAGTGGGAATAGCAGGCAAGCTGAGTTATGCAGGCGAGTTGGGAGTCGATCCCCGGCCTTTCATTGTGGCGATGATGTTTGGTTGCAGCGCGAGCTTCGCCACGCCGATCGGTTACCAGACAAACACGTATGTCTACGGTGCAGGAGGCTACAAGTTCACGGATTTTCCCAAGGTTGGGATACCGCTGAATCTGCTTCTGTGGGTGGTCGCGTCGGTCCTGATTCCCGTCCTTTGGCCATTTCGCTAAGCTGGCATACGAAAGAAACGGATTCCACGCCGGTGTTCAATTACGGAAATTATTGTATTTACAATTAGTAAGATATATGCAAATGTATGCCAAGTCTTGTATTTATAAGAATTTGTCTTATTTTGTTTTGTAATGGTTTCTAAACTTCAAACAAGGGTGAAATACCTTCTCCCGTGTTTCGTCCTGCTTTTCTTCTTGTTTGCGATGTGGCCTGCCCAATTGAAGGCTCAGACGCTGAAGGAAGCTGTCTGTCTCATGCTGGAGTTTGAACCTGAGCTGAATGCGGCAGAATATGATACGCTGAGTGCACGTGAAGACCAGCGGGTCACTCGGTCGAAATTGCTTCCGAGGTTGTCTCTCAATGCTTCATCCGGAGCGGTAGACAGGGATCGAAATACCAACGTTCTCTTGAACTCGGGCGGGACATTGATTCAGCGGCAGGTTGGCGTTTCTATTCGACAGTTGTTGTACGATGGAGGTACGTCAGTGAAGGAATCGCGGGCATCCCGAAATGCGTTTCTCGCTCAGCAGTATCTTGAGAAAAGCATGATTGAGTCCCGCGTTGTGGATTTGGCTGAGGTGTATCTTGAAGTGATTCGAACCCGCAGGCAGATCAGCCTGGCGCAGCAAAACGTGGATAACCATGAGCAAATGAGAGACATGCTGAAAGAGCGTGTCCGGGCCGGTGGGAGCCGGGCTGACCTGGCTTTGATTCAGGGGCGCCTGGGCCTCGCTACCAATCGACTCGCCACTGCTAAATTGTCAAACCGACTCGCGATTGGAAGGTTTGAGCGCCTCACCGGACGAATCCCCGGGGATTTAAGTTATCCAGCTGTTCCCGGTGTCGCAGGCAACAAAGACAGTATCGACGTGAGCGGAAACCACGACTTTCTGGCAGCATCAGAAACGCTGAGGGCTGCAGAACATCGCGCTAAAGCAGCAAAAGGGTACAGCGGCCCGCGCGTTTACCTCGACGGTTCAGCCAGTACCGGGCGGGATTTAAACGGAGTCAGGGGAGAGGATGACGAAGTGAGCGCCTCAGTGGTGGCGAGCTGGGATCTATTCGCCGGTGGATACAATAAGGGCATCCAGAAAAGAGAACATTTTCAAGTGGGGAAGTATGAGGAACTGAAGAGAGCTGCTGATTTACAGAGATACTACAATCTCGATGTGCTCTGGCAGGAACGTCAGGGATCGCTCGCATCAGTTGACGCCCTGGAGCAATATGCCGCTGAACTTGATGGAGTTACCGCTGACTATAAGGAGCAATTCAGAGTGGGGCGCCAGGAATTGCTCAATATTCTGGACGTACAGTCAGAAGCGTTTACAGCTGAGTCTCAATTGGTTGATGCGAGGTTTGATGTACACACATCAGCTTATCGGATTCTCGGTGTTCAAGGTCTGGCTGCGCGCACTATTCTCGGAGGTGACTCCTGCACCGATTGCCTTCCGGATTCAAAGTCTTTCTCGAAAAGTCAGGCGACCCCGGCCTATTTTGATTCGGCTGACCCTGATTGCAGGGTCCCCGTGACACAGGGGCATTTGATGAATGACCGTTTTGACTCGGACGGACCGGAAGTTAATTACACGTCACCGCGGCAAACCTACTATGTTGAGAGGGAGCAACTCCCGGTTCAACCCAGCGTGGATTGCAAACCGAAAGGTGGAGTGTTCAAACTGTTCCGCAAGAAGGATCCGGCTCTGAGAGCGGAGCCGATTTTCAAGTAGTCCTCTGCAGCACAATGTATCCAATCCAGGCATTCGCGCGTAAACATCCCAAATATAATTTTCACAAATTCAGTAACTGTTGGAACGAAAATGGTAAAAAGATCTAATTTTAATAATTAGAGCCACGTTTCGTATCCGGGCTTCTCAAATCCAACATCCATAGTCATGAACTATTTTCTGGTAATAACCAATTCAAAAGGAGAATCGCGTGTTGTTCCAATTGAAGATGTCAGCGATATCCCCGTTGAAGCGGGAGATGACATCGTCGTAATGGATGAAAAGGGGAATCCGGTCGACGTAAGTTTGCGTCCTGATGGTGAGGATCTGGTCATCGATTTCAAAGACGGGACGAAAGCCGTACTGAATGATTTTTACGCCAATGAGGAAGGGGAGGAACCGATCACGATCAGTTTGAACCCAACAATGCCGGATAGTGGCGATTATGAGTTCAACAGCCAGTCGGGAAATCTTCCCAACTCTGATAAATTCAGCCTGATGCGATACTCAAGCACGGGTTACATTAACTTCTCACAGCAGCTTGATGAGCTGGATATTGGGGCATTGCTCGGTTCGCTCGGAGGAGGTTCCGGTCTCTCTTCCGGTGGCGGTGGCGGTGGCGGTAACGAGGCTCCTCTGGATCTTGCTCCGCAGGCGGCACCTGATTCTGCCAACGCAGTAGAGGACGGCGCGGCAGTTCGTATCGATTTGCTTTCCAATGACACCGATCCTTTGGGGAGAGGACTGGAGATACAGTCGATCGGCGGTGTCGATGTGGTCCCGGGCAGTACTGTAACCCTCCCTTCCGGATCCATTGTGACTTTGCTCCGGAACGGTGAGGTTGAATTCGAACCCGGCCCCGGATTTGATTCCCTGCAAAAAGGAGAAAAGGGAACCGAGTCTTTTGTCTATTCTGTCCGCGATGCCGGCGGAAACATTGCGACATCTCAGGTAACGGTCACCGTAAAGGGGGTAAATGACGCTCCGGACGCCAATGCGGATGAGGCATTCACCGGGGAAGACACTCCGGTTACGGTGCGTGTGTTGGAAAACGACTACGATCCTGATGTTAACGACACCCTTCGCGTCACCGACGTCAGCACACCTTCGGGTGGTTCCGTAGTCATTAACGCTGACAACACCCTTACCTTTGATCCTACCGGGGATTTTGATTATCTTGGTGTCGGGGAATCTGAGTCAGTGACAGTTGCCTATGAGATCACCGATTCTAATGGCGCCACCGCCACAAGTACGGCGACATTTCTCGTTTTCGGAGCAAATGATGTCCCGGTAGCCGTTGATGACAGTGCAACGACAAACCAGGACACGTCTCTGGCAATCGATGTTACGACAAATGATACCGAACTCGATGTTGGAGACGAAATCATTGTCGAGGGTATCGATCAGCCGGTGCGTGGCAGTGTGTCTGTAAACAGTGACAACCGGATTGTCTTCGATCCGGGCAGCGATTTTGACTATTTGGGAGCCGGGGAAAGTGAAGCTGTCACCTTTGATTATCTAATTTCCGATGGAAATGGGGGGACGGATACAGCTACGGTGACAGTGGTAGTTCAGGGCGTCAATGACCCAACCGAAACCACCCCTGATGAGGCTACGACAGATGAAGATACTGCGGTCGTAATCGATGTGTTGGCGAATGACAGTGATCCGGACAATAATGATAATCCGCTGACCGTGGCAAGCGTCGACGACAGTGGCCTTCCCGGTGACGCGAGCGTAACGAACAACGGAACGGACGTGACCTTCCATCCGGGAACCGCATTCAATGACCTGGGCGTAGGGGAAACCGAAACCGTGACCTTCACCTACACAACAAACACGGGTGCCACCGAAACGGTGACCGTAACAGTGACCGGGACAAACGACGGTCCGACAGCGGTGAACGACACGGGAGCAGTGGGCGAAGACGCGACCACGACGATTGATCTGCTCGACAACGACAGTGACCCGGACACGAATGACAATCTCAGCGTGGTATCCATCAACGGAATTGCAGCCGGTGGAACGATTACCCTCCCGAGCGGAGCACTTCTCACGGTGAATGATGATGGAACCGTAGTGTACGACACCAACGGTCAGTTTGACTCACTCGACGAAACGCAGAGCGCGACTGATACGTTCACCTACACGATCAGTGACGGGAACGGTGGAACGGATACAGCAACCGCGACCGTGACGATCAACGGAACGAACGACCCGACGGTAACTTCCCCTGACGAAGCAACGACCGACGAAGGAAACCCTGTGACGATCGATGTTCTCGACAACGACGAAGACCCGGATGACACCCTGACCGTGGCAAGCGTCGATGACAGTGGCCTTCCCGGCGACGCGAGCGTGACGAACAACGGAACGGACGTGACCTTCCATCCGGGAACCGCGTTTAATGATCTTGGCGTAGGGGAAACCGAAACCGTGACCTTCACCTACACGACAAACACGGGTGCCACCGAAACGGTGACCGTAACAGTGACCGGCACCAACGATGGGCCGACGGCGGTGAACGACACGGGAGCAACGGATCAGGATACTGCAATTCTAATCAACGTTACGGGTAACGACAGTGACCCGGATACTAACGATTCTCTTCTGGTTCAATCCGTTTCGCAACCGGCAAGAGGTAGTGTTTCGATTACAGGAGGTGGGGTTCGCTTTGATCCTGGATCCGATTTTGACTACTTGGATGCAGGAGAATCGACTTCGGTCACATTTGACTATGTTGTTACCGATGGAAACGGAGGATCAGATTCCGCAACTGTGACAGTTACCGTTACCGGGGCAGACGATCCCCTCGTTGCTGTTACTGATTTCGGGACCACCAGTGAATCCAGTCCGGTCACGATTAATGTCCTCGACAATGATTCTGACCCTGATACCACGGACACTCCGTTGGTTGTTTCTGCTGTGTCCAACCCGCCATTGGGAACGGTGACTCATAACGGCACATCTGTTCTCTTCGATCCGGGAACTGATTTTGAGTTTCTCACAGTTGGAGAAAGTCAGGATGTGACATTCACGTATACGGTGACGAATCAGGACGGGGAGACGGAAGTGCAAACTGTCACGGTGACTGTGACGGGGGAAAACGATGCACCCGTCACACATGCGGACACTCTCCACACCATTGAAGGCTACGGGCAGGCAGTCGATGTGGTTGCGAATGATGACGATGCGGAATCGTCTCAACTAACGGTATCCCACATCAATGGAGCAGCCGTGACGCCGAACGCCCCTGTGGCGTTGGAAAGTGGAGTGCTGGTATCATTGATGGAAGATGGAAGAATCTACCTCAATCCCAACGGAAGATATGCGGATCTCGATTTTGGAGAAACGGCTGTGGAGACATTTACCTACACCGTGACTGACTCGGAAGGGGGGACTGCGACGGAAACCGTTACTGCTGTGATCGAAGGTACCTCAAAGGAGGAAGTGTTGTCAGGTGCCTATCAGGTACTGTCAGATCAGCTCTATGAAATTCAGCTTGATCCCTCGGACGAGTCTATTGTCTACGTGCCAATTGGGGATCCGCTGCCTTTCAATTTTAACTCCATTGCTTTCAATGCGAATGACAATCTGATCTATGCGACAGCACAGGGAAGTGATGCCGGGCTTGGCGTTTCCAGTAAGGATCTAATTCAGATCAGCCCTCTTACCGGACAGATTGTGGGAAATCTGGGGCAGATGCTGAATGACCAGGGGGAAGTAATCAACGACTTTGCGGGTGTCATTAACTCCGACATTAACGTGTATTATGTGAACGGAACAGCGGACTCCGGTGGAAACAAGACCTATGCTATTGATTTGGATCCTGCGTCTCCTACTTATTTACAGGTGACCGGAATTGGCGACCTTCCAGGTGCTGACTATGGGGTCGATCCTAACACTGGGCTACTGTGGTCGGTCCATGGAACCACCACATACTCCCTGGATCCGACAAGTGGTGTCTTAACTACTTATAGCAATAATGGAGGGCTTCAGGATGATGGGGTATCTCCCGTGTCCGGCACTTTCGGATCCATTTTCTCCGATGGTGACGGGAATATTCAGGCGACCTCCAACAGTGGATACGGGTTCTACCGCGTCGACACCACGAACGGAAATCTGATTCGTATCAGCGATGCGCCGGCGACAAGCTCGAATGATGCGACAGGAACGCTTGATACTGCGCTGCCATCCGCCCAGCCCTTTTTGTTCCTGGATGTCGATGGGAGTACAGGGGCTCCGACAACAAACGATGCCGTTCGGGTGTATGATCCGCAGGGCAGCCCCATTTCGATCTCTGATTCAGATGTTGGAATTGCAGATTTGGACGGAAATACGATTTCGTCTGCAGAGATTATTCTGACAAACCGGTTCTCGGGAGATGAGTTTGTCGTGGGCGCTCTTCCTCCCGGAATAACCAGTAGTGTTGAAGTTCGAGGAGGCTTACTCGTCCTTTCCCTTACCGGAGATGCCAGTCAGGACGATTACGAGACCGCAATCGCAGCGATATCTTTTCAGAATGTTGGTGCCTCTACTGTGTTGAGCGATCCGCGTGAGATATCCGTCACGGTTACGGATGTTAACGATGTCGTCAGTAATCCGTCCACTTCGCTCATCTTTATTGGAGAAGGCGGTGGGATTGCGGAGCCTCGTGACACACGTGATGAGGAGGGCAGCACGCCTGACATGGTCGTATCGCACGAGGACGACAATGATCCCGCGACGGGTGGGGTCACGATCAATGTCCTTCGAAACGACAGCGACTCCCCCACGCAAGTCATTGGAATTACACAACCTGCTTCGGGGCGGGGTATGGTGACAAACAACGGAGACGGCACTCTCACGTTTAATCCGGGATCGGATTATCAGTACCTGGACGATGGGGAAACCGCGGTCACGAGTTTCACGTATGAGACCAATACGGGGGAGGTGGAGACCGTGACGGTTATTGTTCACGGTGAGAACGATGCAATCATTGCTACGGCGGACGCAGCCGGTGTGATGTCCAATCAAGTTTCCACCATTGATGTACTGGCGAACGACAGGGATCCCGATACCTTTGATCAACCTCTGTCGATTGCATCGACGACACAGCCGGCTCGAGGAACGGTTACTCACGATGGTTCGGTTGTATTCTTTGATCCCGGAACAGATTTTAACCATCTGCTTCCAGGACAATCAGAAGTCGTGAATTTCATATATGTTGTGAACAATTCTTCCGGAGAAGTTGAGAACGAAACGGTTACGGTAACTGTTACAAAGCCAGCTGCCGTTCCCCCTGTCGTCATCGATATGGATGGTGATGGTGCCGAATTCGATTCGGTTGAAAACGGGATACTCGCAGATGTAGACGGTGACGGACAGCTTGAGCAGACCGCCTGGGCGGATGAAGACGATGCTGTTCTCGTCTACGACAAGAATAACAACAACGAGGTCGACGACCGTTCCGAATATGCATTTGCTGACTACGGGGAAGAAGGGGCAACGGACCTCGAGGGACTTCGTCACTTCGACAGCAACGAGGATCTAATTCTGGACGCCAACGATGCGGAATTCGACAGCTTCAAACTCTGGCAGGACCGTGATGGTGACGGCCAGGTGGGCGAAGGTGAGATGCTGACGCTTGAAGAGGCCGGAATCGAAAGTATCGAGCTGACATCAGACGGGCAGTCTTACATCACGGCGGACGGGGATGTGAAAGTCCACGGGGAAGCCACGATTCATTACGCGGATGGCACGAAAGGAATTGCGGCGGATGCCGAATTCTCGTTTGAAGAGCTGGAAGGGGAAAATGACTCTCTCGAAATCATCGCAAATGACGGCCAGGTCGTCGACGTGAATGCTTCCGGGGAATCTGAAGAGCCTGTAGGCGCTGACCTTCTCGCCGGAAATGCCGCTTCCGATTCCGGTGCCAATGGTGGCGAAGAAAGTCACGGTGAGTTCGTCGAAGGGGGAGCCATCCCGGCGACTTCGGTGGAGGATGACATCGCTGCCAACGACGCTGCGATGGGGTAGCGTGACTTAATGCACAAGAAACTTCGCTCCCGCCCGACACAATCGGGCGGGGGCTTTCTGAATTCCGGATAGATCCTTCGGAATTCCGAAGTTATACTTTCGGCATCGAAGACGCAGATTCCATAAGCAGCCTTTCCACTGAAGCAGAAGAGGCACATCGAAAAGGTGATTTTGTCAGGGCGGTCGCGCTGCAGAAGAAGGTAGTGGACCTGGCCGGCGCTTCCGGTAGATCGGTGGTAGACGCGAACAAGCTTCTTTCCCTGTATCACTACAGCGCAGGAGAGCTGGCTACGGCTCTGGGAATCCTACGTAAACTTCAGGAGCTAGCGCCGGAGGATGTCGAGCTGTTTGAGAACGCCGGGGTGATTCTCCGTCAGCTTGGCAGACGGGAGGAGGCTCTTGAAATGTTGGAAAAGGCGCATGCGATGGCGCCGCACCGCGCCAATATCTGCGATGCCCTGGCGCATGGATATTTCAATGTTGGGGACACTGCGAATGGGCAGAAATTCGGCCGCCTTTCCCTGGAGCTGAAAGATCGGGAGGCGGAGGCGCGAACTCTTCCCTTTTCTCTGCCGGAAGGCGCTCCACCTCCTTTTTCCGGCGGGAAGGAAAAGAGGAATGTAATCTCTTTCTCGCTTTGGGGGGAGGACCCACGCTACCTGCGGGGAGCGATTCGAAACGCTCAGGCGGCAATCGATATCTACCCCGGTTGGACCGTTCGGTTTTATTGTGATGACAGTGTTCCCGCAGAAGTTATCGAAAGTCTCCGCACTCTTCGGGCTGAGGTTCGGATGCGGCCGCGTCCTGATAGCTTTTTTGACGGATTGCTTTGGAGGTTCGAAGTCGTCAATGATCCGGAGGTGGAGCGCTATCTCGTTCGCGACTGTGATTCGGTCGTCAACGTCAGGGAGCGCGTTGCCGTTGATGCATGGCTGCGGTCGGAAAAATGGTTTCACTCAATGAGAGATTACCCCTCGCACACCGAAGTGATTCTGGCGGGGATGTGGGGTGGGGTATCCGGGGCATTGCCGTCAGTGTCTGAACTTCGCGAGAGCTTCCGGCCTTCGACGGCACCGACGCGGACGTTTGATCAACAGTTGCTGCGTGAAGTGGTTTGGCCGGTGGCACGGCGTAGTATCCTGATCCATGACAGCATTTACACGGGTGCGTTGGGAAGCGTACCGTTTCCTTCGGGGGGAGAGCTGCCTGCAGGGTTTCACGTTGGGCAGAATGAAGCAGCGGTTCGACCGGATGTCCCGGTGAGCCTTCCCGGAAAAAGCAAAGAAGGAGCCGGGATCCTGTTTGTTTCAGGATTGGGGCGGGAGGAGCGGGATCGCTGCTTACGCGTGTTGGGGGGAATTCCTCTCGTTAGCACAGCAGATTCCCTCACCGTAAAATTATTCCGCAAAGAGAGTGAGCGATTTGCCGGAAATCTCGCCGGGAGTGGACTTGGTGAGCTCCAGTCGGAGTCATTCACGCGGGAGTGCTTTGAGCAGTTTCTGGCACCGGTGGCGTCCGGCTTGGCGAAACAGGGCGAAGTTTGGACCTCCCTCGAAGAGACTGATGGTGAACTTTCGTATCTTGAGAGCTTTCTGGAAAGTGGACCCCACAAACTTCTTTGCGTCATCCGGGACCCCCGTAAGGCAGCAGAAAACCGGCAGTTCCCGGGAGAGGACGAAATCTATGGTTTTGCCCGCCAATGGAATGCGTATCTGGAGGCAATTTCCGGGATTAATCGCTCCTGTCCCGGCTCAGTCGAGATGGTTCGATACGAAGATCTGTTCGGGAAGAGAGGTGTCGAAGCGGTCGGACGAATTTGCCGGTTTCTCGGGGCAAAATCCGCCACCACGGTGCAGTTCAATGCGCGAGAGGAAGAGCTGGAAGTGACTGTTGATCAGGATGTAAGGCAGAAAATCGAGAAGTGTTCGAAATCCTTTCTCCAAAAATTGCGTTACGCGACCTGAAGCCGAAGATGTCCGGAATGTTTCGGAATTCTCAATCATTGAGAAGCTGAAATAATGGGGAAAACAAAAGTATTTTATTGATAAAAACAATAAAAACCATAATATTGTGGGGATGAGTCACGCTGATGATCCTCTCCTTGAGGCCCTGTTATTTTTCGGAAAATTGCACTCCCGCGCCGTGAATGCCGCCGGAGCCGTGCAGGGGCTGCCGGTTGTGGAGGGGCGATTGACTCCTGATCTGTTTACCCGGGCAGCGAAACGTTGCGGTTTCGAATCAAGAATTGTGCACCGCTCGCTCAGGAAGATTCATCCAGCCACTCTCCCTGTCGTTCTTCTCCTCGAAAATGATGAAGCAGTCATTCTGACCTCGCTGCCCAAAAAGGGTGATGCGGAGATTGTCGTCCTGAGCAGTGGCGGCGGTATGCAGCGAATTTCGCGAGAGGAACTGGCTCGCGCCTATACCGGGATCGCTATTTACGTGAAGCCATCCTACGAATTTGAGAGGCGTTCTGACTTCAACGCCAAAACCCTGAAAAAAAGTTGGTTCTGGGGCACGCTGTGGCGTTTTCGGCGCTTTTATGCACGTGTCTGCCTCGCAACTCTGGTGATCAATGTGTTGGCCGTAACCTCGTCCATTTTCGTGATGAATGTCTACGATCGTGTGGTGCCGAATCAGGCGATCGACACGCTCTACATGCTCGCGATTGGGGTGGTCATCGCCTATCTTTTCGAGTTCACCCTGAAAATGTTGCGCACCTACTTCGTGGACCGGGCCGGGCATCGCATTGACCTCATCCTCGGAAGTGAAATTTTCGGTCGCGTGCTCGGGATGCGCTACGCAGATCGTCCGGCGTCCTCGGGGGCTCTTGCGAGTCAGGCGAGATCCTACGAATCACTGCGGGAATTTTTTACCAGTGCAACTGTGGCGGCACTCGCGGATCTTCCCTTTGTCCTGATTTTCGTAGGGGTGATTTTTCTTCTTGGAGGAACCTTTGTGGCAGCACCTCTCGTTGCCGGTGTAGTGCTGGCACTTGCCATTGGAATTGTCATGCAGATTCCGATCAACCGTGCGGTTCGCGAAAGTTACAATTCCTCAAACCAGCGTCAGGCTCTTTTTGTTGAGGGAATACAGGCACTGGAAACAGTGAAAGCGACCCGTTCCGAGTCGGAAATGCAGGCTAGAATGGAAGAAACCATGCAGGTTTCCGCCAAATCAGATCTGAAGGCGAGAGGCTATTCTGCTTTTGCGATGAACTCGACCGCTCTGATTCAGCATCTCGTTTCCACGGGAATTGTGATTGCTGCTTTCTTCGCTGTCAGTAACGAAGAGATGTCCATGGGCGCGATGATCGCTTGCGTCATGCTTGCCGGGCGGGCCATGGCCCCGATGGGAATGATCGCCTCTCTGCTGACCCGACTGCAGCAGTCCCGCCGCTCCCTGATGGGGTTGAACCAGATCATGGACCAGCAGGTCGAGCGCGACGAGCGGGGCGCGCAGTATCTCTCGGTATCCAATTTTGATCCCGAAATCCGAATCGAAAAATTGAAGTTCGGTTATGATCCTGATGGCGCACCGGTTCTTGATGGAATTGACATCACGATTCAGCCCGGAGAAAGAGTCGCCATTCTTGGGAAAATTGGATCAGGGAAAAGTTCCCTTCTCCGCCTGCTCATGCAATTTGAGTCGCCCAACGACGGTACGGTATCTGTTTCCGGGATCGACCTTCGTCAATTTGACCCTGCCGAACTTCGAAGACACGTCGGCTATCTTCCGCAGGATCCCACGCTGCTCTATGGAACTCTTCGCTCCAATCTCAAGGCGGGGTGCCCGTGGGCTGACGATGACTCCATGCTCGAAGCGATCGAGTCCGTTGGACTTGCCGGCTTCATCCGTTCGCTTCCGAGAGGGATTGATCAACCGGTCGCGGAAGGCGGGCGCTCGCTTTCAGGAGGGCAGCGGCAATCAATCGCGGCTGCCCGCGCGCTCGTTGAGAAGCCGGAGTTGCTTGTGTTTGATGAGCCAACCAGCGCGATGGACACGACGAGTGAAAAGCGGTTTCTCCAGAAGCTCGATGATTATCTCTCGGCTGATCCCCAACGGACGATTCTCGTTGCCACCCACAAGCGATCCGTTCTCGCCGTAGTTGATCGCGTCATTGTTGTGGAGGATGGAAAAGTCATCGCCGACGGACCGAAGGAGAAAGTCATCGCCGGATCGAAAAAGAAACCGTCATCCCCGCCCGGTGAGAAAACCGCCGGGCGTACCCCTGCGGCTCAGATCCATTCCATTGAAAAGCACGATCCGGTTTCGCCGGAAAAGACGGTTCGAAATCGGGAACGGATTCCTACCCCCGATGCTTCGACCGATGTTGAACTCTCCTCCTGATTGCCTTCCTTATGAACTCATCCCTGACAAATGCAGAAGAAATGCGGCGCCCCGTGTCGCCTGACGATCTCGAGTATTTGAAAAATGCCCGGGCCGCAATGAAGGGCGACCGAATGGTGGGAGCGAACCTGCTCCTTTTCACGATCGTGGGTGTCATTGTCGCGTTCGTCGTCTGGGCGTCCCGCGCCGAACTGGATGAGGTGACGAAAGGACAGGGAAAAGTCATTCCGTCCTCCTCCATTCAGACCATCCAGAATCTCGAAGGCGGAATCGTCGCGGAGATCATGGTGAAGGAGGGGAGTCGCGTTGAGAAAGATCAGGTCCTCTTCCGAATTGATGACACTCTCAGCGCCTCCAGCTATCGGGAGAATCTTGCCAGGAACCAGGCCCTTTATGCAATGATGTCCAGGCTCTCAGCTGAAGCAAAAGATGCAGACTCCATCACGTTTCCTGAATGGCTTCCGGGCAAGCGTCCCGATCTGGCGGAGCGGGAAAGGGCACTTTTTGCCAAAAGAAAAAAGGAACTGTCGGAGCAGACTAACATTGTCGAACGCAGCCTCAATCTGGCATCAGACGAACTTACCATGACGATTCCTCTCGTGCAGAAAGGAATTGTCTCCCGCGTGGAACAATTGCGCCTCGAAAGGGAAGTAAACGAGTTGGAAGGAAAGCTTCGTGAACTGGTTGGCGGTCGCCAGCAGGAGGCAATGGAAAAATACAACGAGGCGCTGGCCGAGATTGAAGAACTCAAAGAGGTTCTTGAGGGGCGGGAGGACCGCGTCAATCGAACTCTGGTTCGCTCCCCGGTAGCAGGTACGGTAAATAAACTGCACGTCAGCACGATAGGCGGGGTGGTCCAGGGCGGGGAGCCGATGGTCGAAATCGTTCCCCACAATGAGACACTCCTTGTAGAAGCGAAAGTTAGACCCTCTGACATTGCCTTTCTCCGTCCCGGCCAGGAGGCAACTCTTAAATTTTCCGCCTACGATTTTTCCATCTACGGCGGGCTCAAGGGAATCGTTGAGCACATCAGTGCGGATACGATCGAAGACGAAGTCGACAAGCAGCATTACTACATGATCAAAGTAAGGAACGGTGAAGGGAAACTTCTCAAAGACGGAGAAGAGCTCGAAATCATCCCCGGCATGACTGTGGAAGTCGATGTTCTCACTGGTCGGCGAACCGTTCTTCAGTACATCACTAAGCCATTTCACCGGATGCGTTTCAACGCGATGCGTGAGCGCTAGGAATGAACCCTGACAGGACTATCGCTATGGACTTCGAATCAGAAATCGGATTTACCGATGCAGCCACGATCGGTGAGGATGATTGGCTGCACGCTGACATAAGTGATGCCGGTCTACACCCGGAATCAGATCGCATTCCATTGGAAACTGTCGCGCATTCATCCTGCATAAAGGAGGAGCAGGACCGTGGATTTTCTCTCTTCGCAACCGTGTCCGGCTAATCCTGGAAAGCTCTGATTTTCGAATAAGAGGGTTTTCCTGAGAATCAAACCCTGTTGACTCAGAGATCAAACCCTGTTGAGTTGGCGGCATGGCAGCAGAAGGGCTTACCCGTGCAGAACTGGAAGAATTGATCACCCTGTTAGAGCGCAGGCTCGAGGTGATCGGTGACGCGGAGATGCGGGAAAACGATCCGGCGGAGCAACTCCGTCAATTGCAGGAAGTCTCTGAATCAATTCAGAACTTCCATGTGTCGAAGCGGGAAAAAATCCCGGTCCGCTTGCGCCATTTTCTGGAAAACAGCAGTCTGAACAAAGCACTCGACTGGGCGCGCGAGTCAATCGCGTAGGGCCGGTCTCACTTGGATCAGAGATCGCAACGAAGACGAAACGTTTCAAGTTTACGTCCCGGAAAAAATGGGCTCGTGGACGTGTCCCTCATTCAAATCGATTCTCTCCGGGCGTCCTTTGTGCATGTAAACCACTTCGGTGTGATCGAGGCCTAACATTGCCATAACTGTCGAGTGAATATCGTGAACGTGAAGTTTGTCTTCGACGGCAAACAGTCCGAGTTCGTCCGTTGCCCCGATCGTCTGGCCACCTTTGGCTCCGCCTCCGGCCATCCACATCGTAAAGCCGGGCGGATTGTGGTCGCGACCGTCGCCTTTTTCGCTCATTGGAGTACGACCGAATTCGCCGCCCCAGATAATGAGCGTTTCGTCAAGTAGCCCGCGCTGCTTGAGATCCTGAATCAGACCGACAATCGGGACATCCACATTCCGGCAGAGGCGGCTGTGGTTTTGCTCCATCTTGGAATGGCTGTCCCACTTGCTGCCGGCACCGTGGTAGAGCTGGATGAAGCGCACGCCACGTTCAACCAGACGGCGGGCCATGAGACACTGCCTGCCGTAGACCTGAGTGTCTTTGTTATCGAGACCGTAGAGCGATTTGATGTGCTCGGGTTCACTGTCGAGATCGATGGCTTCGGGAGCCTCCGCCTGCATCCGGAAGGCAAGTTCGTAGCTTCGGATACGGGCCTCGAGGTCGCTGTTGGACGAGCGCGATTCGTAGTGGTTCTGATTGAGCTGCTGGAGGAAGTCGAGTTTCTGTTTCTGTCTCGATTCCGAAACCCCACCCGGGTTGTGAAGATTTTTGATCGGTTCCGCTCCGTTCTCGAGAAGGACTCCCTGATGCACGGCGGGAATAAATCCCGATCCCCATGTCCGGGCTCCGTTCACCACCATGGCGTTGGAGTCCTTGATCACGACAAATGCGGGCAGGCTCTGATTTTCTGTTCCCAGTCCGTAGGAAATCCAGGAACCGAGGGACGGGCGACCTCCAAAAACAGATCCAGTATTCATCTGGCAAACACCGCCGGCGTGATTGATGCCGTCGGAAACGCAGGAGCGAATGACGCAGAGGTCGTCTGCAATTTTTGAATGCTCGGGGAGCCAGTCGGAAATCCAGAGGCCGCTGTCGCCGTGCTGCGCCCATTTCCGTTTTGACTCAAGAAGCGGGGAGTTGACCTCTCCCATCGCCGTGACCGGTTTTTCAAAACTGTCAGGCAGGCTCTGGCCGGCGAGTTTGTTGAGAAGGGGTTTCGGGTCAAAAAGATCAAGGTGACTCGGGCCGCCTTCCATGAAGAGCCAGATCACGTTCTTCGCTTTTCCGAACTGATGCGGAATTTTTGCGGCGACAGGGTTCGGGGCGCTGTTGGCACCGATCAGGTTTTCCCCCGTGAGCGCGGAAAGGGCTACGGCTCCGAAGCCGGCTCCGGCTTTTCCCAGGAATTCACGGCGACTGTGGGGTTGTTCGATTCGATTACAGGACATGGCGGGGGCACCCGAAGGTGTGGTTTTTAGTGAAGGTAAAGAAACTCGTTCGAGGTCAGAAGAGCGTGGCAAAAGTCCGTTGTCGCTCCGAGGAGAGCAGGCGGAAAAGGAGACTTCGGGTTTTCATGGCTACTGCGAACCCAGGAGGTGGACGGTTCCGGTTTTTCTCCATCGTCGGAGGCAAAATCAAAGTCGAGAACGCGGGTGCCCCGGCCCTCGTTGATGAGAAGCTGTGACTCGTTCAGGACACCTTCACTGATCGTAAGGCGGGCAAGCTGACCGTCCCAGAGGTGTCCCTTCTGTTCACGTCCACCGAGAAGGAACCGCACGCTCTCAGCGCTTTTGATTCCCCCTACAATGTCATGCGGGATGACCGATTTCTGCAGCTTCGCCTTTGGATCGCTGAGGTCTTTGAGGAAAAATGTGACCGTTCCTTTGGTCGGATCTTCTGCCCGGGGTTTTGCGGAAATCGCGGCGGCCAGGTAGGTGGGCTTCTGCAGAGGGAAGCGAAGGTCCGACGCGACAACTTCGTAAACGACGTTGTGCTGAAAGTCTTCGCCCACCAGTTGCATGATGAAGTTCCGCGGCTGGTATCTCGATTTTTCGCTGGTGATCCCGAGTGTGAAGCCCGGTGTTTTGTTCGATCCGTTCCAGCGGGATACGAGTGAGTTCACCGAAGCATCTTTGTAGATCCGGTCCAGATTTGCGATGGCTTCGATCGTGAATTGGTCTTCGGGCAGCTCGACTCCGGAAACGGAAAGCTTTTCGAATCGGCTGTCCGGCTGAATCCAGAGAGCCTTTTCCCCGAGTCCGGGTTTTTCGATGCCTTTGAAAACCTGATCAATCGGACGCAGCCCGTTTTCATTCGGGAATTTGGGTTCCGGCGGAGCCGGCGCACCGACCACGTTTGCCTGGGAGGTAAGAAAGGCGAGAGCAGATTGAACTTCTTCGGGACGGGCGTCACGGCCGTAGGCAATCCGGTAAGCGGAGCGAACCATTTCTTCATCCGCCTCTTTATTTGTTCCGAGCAATCGCTTCGCGAATGCGGTCGCCCGGTCGACCGCCCAGCCGCTGTTAACGAGCATCAGGGACTGGGTCGGTGTGGTCGTTGAATTTCGTTTCGGCGCCGAACTGAAACCGTTCGGTTTGTCAAAGCTGCCGAGCATCGGATCTTTCGTATTGCGTCGCTTTTTCACAAAAACGGAGCGGTTCGGAGCGGAGCCATCAACGGATGGCCCGCCGTCGCGGTGTCGCAACTCACCGGATGCCTGCAACATCGCGTCGCGCAGCTGCTCTGCGTCCAGGCGGTGAGGTGGGAAGCGCCAGAGAAGTCGGTTGCCCGGGTCGGCGATGCGTTCTGCCGATGTCGGCTCACGCTGTGCGGTCTGCCGATAGGTCGAACTGTTCATGATGAGACGGTGGATCGATTTCATCTTCCAGCCTCCGTCGAGAAATTCACCGGTCAGCCAGTCGAGAAGTTCGGGGTGGCTTGGCTCTTCCCCCAGTCGGCCGAAGTCATTTGGAGTGGGGACAAGTCCCTGCTTGAAGTGGTAGTGCCAGATCCGGTTCACGATGACGCGGGTCGAGAAGGGATTGTCCCTGCTTGCGATCCAGTTGGCGAGAGCGGACCGGCGCCCCGTTGTGGCTTTGGCAGGAGTGATTTCCGGGGCCGGTTGATCGAGAAGAGTGAGAAAGGCCGGTTCGACAGCAACATCCTCTCCTCGCTTTTTGAAGAATGTCGTCGCCGGTTTCGGCTTCACGTCAGTCGTAACGAAGGCGCGGGGGAGTTCCTTCGGCTTTTTGTCGGCAAATTTCTCCAGCTCCGCCGTCAGTTCCGCATAGCGAGCTGCCTTTTTCTTGTCTGATGCGAAATGTTTTTTCCAGTCGATTCTGCGATGACTCTTGTCGACCTGTCGTTGCACGAGCTGGGCGAGTTGCTCTTCGTAGGCGGAACGTTCCGCCTGCGGCTTCCAGTAGATTTCCTGAATGTCTTCGGGGAATTGTTTCACAACCCCTTTCGTGGAAGATTCCAGCCTCGACTCTTTCATGGCGTCCAGTTCGTCGGCGAAGGCTCCCGCCACTTTTCTCCACTCCGCCAACTGTTTTCTGTATTCCGCCTTGTCCCCGGCTGTTCCGAGCGGGCTGTTTTCGGGCCACCAGGTTGTATTGAGAAATGACTGCAGTGCGAAGTAATCCTTTTGCAGAATAGGGTCGAATTTGTGATCGTGACACTGGGCGCAACCCACTCCGAGCCCGAGAAACGCTTCCCCGGTGACGTTGGTCATTTCGGTGAGAATCAGATCCCACTGCATGCGGGCATTTCGCTGGTTCCATTCGTAAATGCCGTGTCGGAGAAAAGCGGTGCCGATGAGTTTGTCAGGGTCGTTCGGGGCGAATTCATCGGCAGCGAGCTGCTCGCGAATGAATTCATGATAGGGTTTGTCGCTGTTGAAAGCGGCGATGACATAATCCCGGTAGCGCCAGGTATCGGGGCGATAGTCATCGGCACGGTAGCCGTCGCTCTCCGCGTAGCGAACCACATCGAGCCAGTGCTGCCCCCAGCGTTCCCCGTAGCGGGGACTGGCGAGAAGTTCGTCGACCCGGTCAGCGATGGCCCGGTCCGGATCTTTGCTAAATGCTGCGGCGAAGGAGGCTGCCTCCTCTGGCGTCGGCGGAAGGCCGTGCAGGTCGAAATGCATTCGTCGTACCAGCTCTTCCGCCCCGGCGGCTTTGGCGGGAGAAAGACTTTTCTCCTCCAGTTTCCGTGCTATGAAATGATCGATTTCGTTCTTCGCCCAGTCGTTTCCGTTTTCTGGCGGGGTGACTTTCGCAAGTGGTTGAGCCGCCCACCACTGGTAATCCTCCGCAGTAAATCCGTGCTCGTCGGTTTCCTCCCGGGTAACGGTCTCCTGCGGCCAGGGAGCTCCCATCGCGATCCATTTTTCCAGCAATGCCACCTGTTCACCTGTGAGTTCCTTTTTCGGAGGCATGGCAAAGTCGGGATCGTCGCGGCGCACGACCTCGATCAGGAGAGACTCTTCCGGTTTTCCGGAGATCAGGGCGGGTCCCGTGTCGCCTCCCTCTTTCAAAAAGTCGACGTGATCGGCGCGCAGTCCGCCTTTCGACTTATCCGGTCCGTGGCAGTCATAGCATTCTGCAGCGAGAAGCGGGCGGATACGCGTTTCGAAGAATTTGATCTGCTCCGGATCCGTCCCGGCGGCACGGCAGAGACTGATGGAGGCGGCAAAAACGACAAGCAGGGGTTGGAGCGGGCGTATCATTGGTCGGAAATAGTTTTGAACCAGAGGGTCG
>JAKSBG010000266.1 GCA_022361255.1 Verrucomicrobiales bacterium | reverse complement strand
CCGCGCGGCGAATACATCAGACTGATGGGAGACCTCATGGTCGTGGCACTGCAAACCGGCCTCACCCGTATCGCCACCTTCATGGTTGGACCCGAGCGATGGGACACTCCGTTCACTTTTGACGGGCTTTTCGAGAAGCCTATGAGCCATCACAAAATGTCTCACAACCAGAACGAATTCATCGAACAGTTGGCGCAGGTCGATAAATTCCACATGGAGCAATACGTCTATCTCATCAACCGAATGGCATCGATCCGGGAGAAAGACGGCTCCACCCTTCTCGACAACACCATTTTTACCTACGGCTCCGGTCTCGGAGACGGTGCGACCCACCAGTACAGCGATCTTCCCATCATCGTCGCAGGACGTGGTGGTGGCATGATCCAGCCTCGGGGGCATCAGCACCTCCCCGACGGCACCCCGCTCGCCAACCTCTGGCTGACGCAGGCAAAAGCGATGGGGGCAAAATTCGACCGCTTCGCCGACAGCACCGGGACAGTGTCCTCGATCATGCGAACGTAACAGGGTTAAATCGACGCCCCGACCCTGTTGGGTCATCGACTGAACCCTGTTAGGCGAAATGCAAAGAAAACACCCACATCAGTCCGTTTAGCGGAGCCGGTGCGAGTCGGCAAAACCCTCTGCGAAACGGACCCGGAAGTCCATTCTACATTTCTCGAACATACTATGAAACCAACCTTCTGGACGCTCGCAACCTCCACACTGCTCGCAGCACTCGTGCTCAATCCGATCGTAGCACAGGACGAAAAAACCGGCCCCTGGCTCTCCCTTTTCAACGGGAAGAATCTTGCCGGTTGGCACAAGCAGCACGAAAAAGGGCAGCACGGCACAGGTGGAAACTGGGGAGCTACAGAGGACGGTCTGCTTTTCGGAGAGCAGGATCCTCCCGGTTCCGGAAACGGCGGGCTTCTCCTCAGTGACCGGAAGTTCTCTGAGTTTGAGCTGGAACTCTCGCTCCGTCCCGACTGGGAGCCGGACAGTGGTGTATTTGTCAGGACGGACGAACGGGGCCAGGGCTGGCAGATTTATGTCGACCATCATGACAACGGAAACGTCGGACATATCCGACTGGAAACAAAGCCTTACAGCGTCGCTTTTCGCCCCTTCATGTTTTCAAGAATCGATCCGGAAAACCCGGAACTTTCGATGGCTCCCGACGCCCGACCGGAAAACCTGGCTGAGGGCGTTTACGAAGAAACCTGCACTCCCGAAGAATTTCTCCGGGCGTGGAAAGTGGATGACTGGAATCGACTGAAAATCCGGGTCACCGGAGGACACCTTCCCGTGATCGAAACCTGGGTGAACGCCCTGAAAGTCTGCCGCTTCGATGCGTCGAAGACAAAACATTCGAAATTTGATCCGGAAAAAGCGAAAGAAGTGACCGGCTTGTCCGGATCGATCGGCCTGCAGGTGCACGGCGGAAAACGCTGGAAGGCCGGCCAGCGGGTTTATTGGAAGGATGTTCGAGTTCGCCGCCTGTAAGATAACTCCTATTCGCTATCGTTTTCTTTCTCCCTGTAGCCGAGTTGGCAGGAAGCAAATCCAGAGCAGTCTCGAGAAAAGGAAAAGGAGTTTTTACTCAACCCCACGCAACTTCGCGTGAACCTGGGCGCATTTTCCCATGTAGTGATCCATTTTGTAATCCACCGCCGCCTTGCGGATGTGCTCTTTCATCTTCGCATCATCCCCCATCGCTTCGAAATACAGGGCAAGATACAAGTGGGCGTAACACAGGTGATTCTTTTCCACCTCTGACAGAGTATTGTCTTCATTCGGCTTCGCCGCAGCGAGAACATCTTCCACCGTTCCTCTTCCCGCAAACAAGTCATGCACTTCGGCCATGGGAACGCGACTGTCGCCCTCGATCGGAATGAGATTTTTCTGCGCCGCTTCGACATCGCCATCAGGCGTCCGGACCGTGCAAATGAAGTGCCAGACGGCGTTTTCGACGTCCTGGGTGTTTACGGTTTGGTGACGTTCGAACTGTGCCTTCCCCTTCTCATACTCCTCCGCGTAGTAGTAGGCGAGGCCACGCTGCCAGTGATGGGGATCCTCTTCGGGGTAAATCGCTAGGAAAGCATCGAAGTCCGCAATCGATCCGTCAATATCTGCGGCAAAGAACCGTTCCACTCCCCGCCTCTGCAGCGAACCGGCACGAACGCGTTCCCAGGAACTGCCTTTTTCCAATCCGTCGGTGAGCTCAATAACCTTGCTGTAATCCTCGTCCTGAAACGCCTTCATGACAGCTTCCGCCTGTTCTTCGGACAGTTCGTCATCTTTCGCGACAGAACAGGAAGCGAGAGAAGCCAGGAGAAGGAGGGACAACAGGTTTTTCATGGTCGAAATCAACACGAAAAACGGGAGCCCGTAAAGAGCTCCCGTTTCGTAAAACCGTATCTGTTCGGTATCGAATCAGATGCCGAGTGCCCATCCGTCGCGGTATTCGCGCTTGATGAGTTCGCCGGCTTCGGGCGTGTTCGGTGATTTGAGATTCTCCGAATCCCACTCGACTTTCTTATTGAGACGAACCGCAAGGTTTCCGAGAAGAACCATTTCGGTGAACGGTCCGCTCTGGGCGAACTTCGACTGGGGAAGCTCGGGATCACCTGCTTTGATCGCATCGAAGAACTCCTTGTGCGGGTCCTCGTCGCGGGCGCGCGGGATCGACTGCTCGGGGAAGTCGAAACCGTCCATGAGATTCCCGGGCTTCACAACCCAGTTGTCTTTGCCGCGATTGAACCAGATCTTGCCCTGCGTCCCGATGAGAACACAGCCGTAACCGCCCTTTTCATCACCACCGAATCCCTCGAGGATTTCCTTGGGAGGAAGATTGCGTTCGCGAATCTTGCCACCGTCGATGCTGCTTTCCAGAGACCACTTCTCGGGGTTAAAAACGGCATCCTTGTAACCGTCGTACCAAGTGTATTTCACAGGCGGCTTTTCACCGCGCTTCGGAAATTCGTATTCGATCGTCGCCCATGTCGGTGGAGACACATCGCTCTGCGCACCGCGCCCGTCTGCGCTGACGGCTTTCACGCTTGTCGGCGCGCCCAGATCAGCAGCCCAGTAGCTGAGGTCCATGATGTGGCAGGCCATATCACCGAGAGCACCGGTTCCGAAGTTCCAGTATCCGCGCCATTTGAAAGGAGCGATTTTGGAACTGTAGGGAACATACTCCGCCGGTCCGAGCCAGAGATCCCAGTTGATGTGCTTCGGCACTTCTTCCTCCTCCGGCCAGTTGGGAATTCCCTGCGGCCAGATCGGGCGGTTCGTCCAGGCGTGAACTTCGGTGACATCACCGATCAAACCGGCACGAACCAGCTCAACAACGCGACGCATGTGGTTCTCGGCATGCGCCTGGTTTCCCATTTGGGTGACCACACCCGTCTCAGCAGCGTATTCGGTGAGCTTGCGAGCTTCCCAGATTCCGTGCGTGAGTGGCTTCTGACAGTACACCGCGCACCCCTTCTTCATCGCCGCTACGGAAGCATGGGCGTGAACGTGGTCAGGAGTGGAAACGGTGACGGCGTCGATCTTGTCGCCTTCCGCCTCAATCATTTCGCGCCAGTCGTCGAAGAACTTGGCATCCGGATACTTCTCGCGGGTCTTGACCCAGTTTCCTCCGACATTCGGATATTTGTCCTTATCCACGATGTCGCAGAGATGGGAAATATTGAACCCGGCATCCGCCGAATTCGAGATATCGCTCGCCCCTTTGCCGGAAATTCCGATACCGGCGAGGTTGATTTTGTCGTTGGCACCGAACACGCGGCTCGGGACGACCTGAAAATTGAACGCGGCTGCCGTAGCGACCGCTCCTTTGACGAAGTTCCTCCGGGAGGTTTGTTTTTCCATAAATCGATTGATTAATTCACGAGAAAGTGAGGCACAAAGGTCCGCCACGATGGCGGGATAGCAACGCCGTATTTGTGGGCAAAAAAGCGCACAAACCGGTTTGGTGGCCCGCAGGAAACTCAAATCTCTTTCCCCTTAAAGGAATCTGTTCGGACGGACAAAGCCCATACCCGGGCTTCGAGTTCTATGCCAAAGTAACCGGCCGGAAGTCAGGAACAGAGATTCATCCGATTTGCCGTCATTCCCTTCCGGACAGGTTGGTGAGCTGATACGTACCGGGGCGGTTCCACCGGAGAACTACAATAGAGGCCTACGACTCCCTTGTGGAGTTCGAGGAGTTCCCTCAATTGATTTATTGTGACTCTCCCTGAAACAACTCTTCCCCCTCACTCTTCGCCACCAAAACGGCGCCACACGAGTCGCTGAAAATATTCACCGCCGTCCGCGTCATATCGAGCGGGCGGTCAACCGCGAGGATCAATCCGATGACAGCTTCGGGATGCGGAATACCGACGTTGTAAACAATGATTGTGATCGCTACGAGACTCGCGGACGGCACTCCCGCTACTCCGATGCTCGTGAGCAACGCCAGCATCACGACAGTGAACTGGGTGGAAAATGCCATTTCCACTCCGAGGACCTGAGCCACGAACATCACAGCAACACATTCGTAGAGTGCGGTCCCGTCCATATTCACCGTCGCACCCAGAGGGAGCACAAAACTGGAAACCCGTTTCGAGACCCCTGCGTTTTTCTGAAGACCACGCATGGTTACCGGCAGAGTCGCCGAGCTGGACGCAGTCGAAAACGCAGTCAGGATCGCGTTTCGCATCGCGTAGAAATGCTTTCGGGGCGGCACCTTCGCGAAGAAACGAAGAACCAGTGGCATCACGACGAGCATGTGAGTGAGCAAAGCCAATATGACAACGAAAAAATATTTCCCAAGCAACTTTACAATCTCGAGCCCGGTTTGCGCGGTTGTCTCCGCTACCAGGGCAAACACACCAATGGGTGCGAGCCACATGACCCAGTTGGTGATCAGGAGGGTGAGCTCGTTTAATCCCTTGAAGAAATCGAGCACCGGCCCCCGCCCTTCCGGAGAAATGAAAATCAATCCGATTCCGGTGAGCAGGCTCACAAAAATGAGCGCCAGCATCTTGTTGTTGGCCCCGAACGCTTCGAAGACGTTTTGCGGAACCATGCGCATAAAAAGCTGCGTCACGGCATTCATTCCGCTTCCGCTCCGGTCGCCGAGTTTACCGCTCACTGCGGAAGAGTATTTCTCTTCGTTCGACTCAATCTGTTTCCGAATGGACTCGTTCGGTTTTCCATCCTGCAATCCCGGCTGGAAGACATTTACAAGTGTCAAACCAATCAGGATCGCGACGAGGCTGGAGCAGGCGTAGTAAAGCAGGGTCTTCCCTCCAAGTCGGGCAAACCCTTCCGTATTCCCCAAGCCGGCGATGCCGACGACGATCGACGTGAGCACCAGAGGCACGATCACCATCTTCAGCAAATTCATGAAGAGGGTTCCGACGTAGTCGAAGATCGCGATGAGGGAGTTCCCGGTTTTGGAAAACACGAGATCAGGTTCCCGCTCGATCACGAAAACGCGATTGACGATCGTCCCGACGACAAACGCGGCGATCATGGCGAGAAAGATCCATTGCCAGGGTTTCAGTTTCATGGGCGAAGGTGTAACAGCCCCTCCCGGTCGGGTCGAGAGGTTTCGCAAGGAAATGGGCACCTGTCAGAAGGGAACGGCACACGGTTGGCCATCCGCTTCCAGGTAGCAGTTTCGTCAGATTTTTACCCGTTCTGGCTTTCCTTCGCCCGGTTTTCGAAGCGCATGAACTCTTTCACGAAAGCAAGGGGCACTTCACCGGTCGGTCCGTTCCGCTGCTTGGCGATGATAAATTCCGCTTCACCGGCTTTTTCCTCGCGATCATCTTCGTCATCGGCGTAGACTTCCGGCCGCATGAGAAGTCCGACAAGGTCGGCATCCTGCTCGATGGAACCGGACTCACGAAGGTCACTCATTTTTGGTTTACCGCCGCGCCCGTCGGGATTCCGGTTGAGCTGCGCGAGAACGATGACGGGAATGTTGAGCTCTTTCGCGATGCCCTTGATGCCGCCGGAAATTTCGGCGACCTCTTTTTCCCGCCCGTCTCGACCGGCAACGTCCGGTGCCTTGAGAAGCTGAAGGTAGTCAATCGCGATCAACTGAATGTCGTGCTCGTGCTTGAGGCGGCGGGCTTTTGCCTGCAGCTCGTTGATCGTCAGGCCCGGCGTATCATCAATGTAAATGGGCGCTTCCGCAAGCTGACCGGCTGCGCCCATCAGCTTCGGCAAATCGTTTTTGGAGAGAAAGCCACCACGCAGTTTCTGCATCTGCACCTTGGCGCGGGAACAAAGAACACGTTGCACGAGCGACTCCGAGCTCATCTCGAGACTGAACACAGCGACCGGAATCGGGTTTTCTTTCCGGATCGAAATATTCTCGACGATGTTCATGACGAAGGAGGTTTTTCCCATCGAGGGACGCGCTGCGACAACGATCATTTCCCCGCCGTGGAGGCCGTTGGTCATTTCGTCCAGCTCGTGAAAGCCGGTCATGAGCCCCCCCGCACTGCCTTCGCCATTGTAGAGATCCTGAATCGTCTGAATGACATTGAGAACGTGCACCCGCATTTCCTCAATCCCTTTCTCCTGTTCGGTTTCGTTCCGGATCTGGAGGACACTTTTTTCAACGGAATCGAGAAATGCGGCCACGTCCTCCGGTCCGTCATAGGCTCCCGTAACACTCTCGGTGCAGCCCTGAATGACACGACGCAGGACGAATTTCTCTTTCAGGAAATGAACGTAATCATCGAAGAGCGCCGTTGTCGGCACATCGTCGAGCAGGTCAGCAAGTGCTTTCGGGCCGCCAACAGATTCGAGCTGGTCCCGATTGTCGAGCTCAGTGGAAAGAACAATCAGGTCAAGTGTGCCACCGGTCCGGGTTTTGTAGAGATGCAGCATCGCTTCGTAGATCGTGCGATGTGCAGGGACGTAGAAGAAGCCGGGCGACATTTTCTCAATCGCCTTCGGAATGATTTCGTTCGGATCGAGCAGCATACAACTCAACGCAGCTCGTTCCGCATCGGCATTGAGCGGCATCGAGCGGAGAGAGTCGTCGGCGGAGCCGGGTTTGTAGGACGGTTTGCCATCCTTTCCCGGTTTGCCTTTTCCTTTATTAGGACCGGATTTGAGAGAGTTGCCGTTAGCATCCTGACCGGAATGCGGCGGCACGAATTCGGGAATCGAAGGTTCGGGCATGGTGTGGAACTGTTTTGCGTTGAAGGAACGGAGCCCTTTCCGGCCGGGCACGTCACCGGAAAGTGGCAGAACGGATCGCCCGGGCACAAAAAAAGGCGGGAGGTCATATAACCAGCCCGCCTTCTGTTTGGCAAAGCGATTTAGAGTAAAATCGCTTTTTTTGATCTTTCGATCAGTCTTCCGAGTCCTCGGTCGATTTCGCGTCTTCTTCTTCGGCGGCGACAACGCGAACCGTTACGGATGCGTCAACGTCGGGGTGAAGTTTCACCGGAATATCGAAGCTGCCGGTCGTTTTAATCGGCTTATCGAGAACGAGCTGGTGGCGGTCAATCGTGAGTTTGCTTTTCTCTGCGATGAGGTCAGCAATGTTCTGAGTGGTAACGGAACCGAAAGCTTTTCCGCCCTGACCAATCGAAAGTTCGGTGGAAAGGCGCAGTTTCTTGAGCTTGGTAGCAGCATTTTCCGCATCCGCACGCTCCTCGGCTTCCCGCTTTGCGCGAATTTCCTGGAGTTGCTGAATGTGACGAAGATTGCCCTTCGTTGCCTCGTATGCGCGGCCCTGAGGAAGAAGAAAGTTACGAGCGTAACCACGCTTCACCTTGACCACGTCCGCTTCCGCGCCGAGTCCTTCGATTTTTTCTTTGAGAATAACGTCTAGAGTTGCCATGGTCGGGTGATTTTGCCGAATGGAAAAAGAGCGGAACATGTAGGTCCTTTCACCTTGATTGTCAACATGGACTCTTTGAGAATTACCGCTCCTTACGCGAGCCTCCCTTTCGGGAATTTTCACGGTGACTTGATTAACAGCCACGAATGCGCTTCGCTTTCGTGAATAAGACACCCGTTTTCACGCGATTTCGTTTCGTCTTCGATGCAAATTCCGCAGCATCCGTGCTACCTTCGCGTCCGGTAACCTGATTTAACCCTACTCTACTCTCATGGCAGAAGTTCCCTCCACCTTCCAACTCAAAGCCGGTCAGTCCGCGCCTAATTTTGAACTCCCCGACGGCAACGGCAACGTCCATCACCTCAGCAATCTCATTGCGGGGAAAAAGGGACTGCTTGTCGCTTTTGTCTGCAATCACTGCCCTTTCGTCGTCCATCTCGCTGATTCACTTGGAGAATTTGCCAAAGACATCGAAGCCCGCGGAATCGGAACGGTTGCAATCAGCGCCAACGATGTCGCGAACTACCCTGCTGACTCTCCGGAGAACATGGTTCAGTTCGCAAAATCGAGCGGATGGAGCTTTCCCTATCTTTACGACGAATCGCAGGGAGTTGCCAAGGCTTACGCTGCGGCCTGCACCCCGGACTTTTATCTTTTCGACAGCGATCTCAAGCTCGTCTACGCCGGACAGTATGACGAGACGCGCCCCGGAAAAGGCACCCCCACTGGAAAAGACATGAAGAACGCGGTCGATCAGCTCCTGG
>JAKSBG010000443.1 GCA_022361255.1 Verrucomicrobiales bacterium | reverse complement strand
CTTCGGTCTGGATGTGAGTGACGAGGTTTCTTGCGCCGCTGAGGAATTTTCTCGATTTCTCATCGGTGTCTCGCGAGCTCGCGGCATCGAGACGCAGGCTGAGTCCGGCGAGTCCCTGTTCGAGCGTGTCGTGAAATTCCCGCGCGATGCGTTGTCTTTCTTCGAGGATGGCATCTTTCTCGATCTGGTTTTTCAGAGCCGTGGTTTGCCGCGCGACCTGACGTTGCAACAAAGCAATCCACAGTCCTGCGAGGAGAACCGCCATCAGAAGAACGACGAGAGCGGTTCCGAGACGGGCCGGTGTCCACCAGGGGGCAACGCTGACGACCTCGAAATCGTCCGGGCCTCTCATCCAGAGGGACACGGACGAGGGGTGGGCTCTGTATTGTGCTTCGCGGGTGTTCTCGACGCGGCAAAGCCCGGTGACCCGGGCGAGGGTTCCTTTGTCGAGTTGATCGGGAAGTTCTCGCGTTCGGACCGTTACCGTTCCCAAATCGTCCCGGAGAACCATCGAGTAGCCGGTTGCTGAACGATACCAGTCGATGACGGTGCCCTGGAGTTGAACCAGGTTGTTGTCGTGCGTTCCCTGTAAAAGATCGGATAGGCTGGTTGGAGCCGGCTCAGGATCCTTGTCAGGGTTCCCGGAAACGGTGATGACTGTAGCGTCGCTCAGAGCCGCACTGAAACGATCCATATCGGGAAAGCCTGCCACTTCCACGGTATCTCCCGGTTGAATGCCGGGGTTGCGATCGATCAGACGGACTGCGACGGCGGCGTCATCCTGCCGGAGAAACAGTTCCGTCCTCCCGATCACACCTAGGGCTTCCCCAATCAGTCTGACGCGATTTCCGGCCCTTCCACTGACGTCAAAGGTCATCAACTTTCCGGGGGTGACAAGAGGCGCGTCCTCTGCCTCTTTTGCCGGGCGGATCAGAGAGATGTTTTCCCATGAGGCACAGCGAAGATAGGGCTCAATCAACTGCCGGCGGTCGTTGATTCGACCTGCGGCAAGTCCGGTTACAGATACTTTTGCATCTACCAGAAGGGGGGCTTCTGACTCGGGCATTTCCACAAGAATTTCGATAACACGGGAACCGGTTGCGAGGCGCAGAATGGAAGCGCCTTCTTCGTCCGGCCCGATTGAGCGGACAATTCCTTCGATCCTGACACGCTGATAGTGGTAGCGGCCGGAGAGCAGTTCGTCGTAGCCCAGATCGGTGGGTTCGGGTAGTCCGACATTGTCGAGTTTTTCCACAGAGGCGCGCTCGATTCCGGGAACGAATAAGCCCGGAAAGGTGACACCACGAACCCGCAGGAGGTCGCCCGGCTCGGGAGCGGTTTTCCCTTCCAGCCTGTAAAACGCGCCGGCGGTTTCATCCTGCAGAAAAACCGTCGCAGGCGGGTCGGAGAAAATCACTACGCCTGTGATGTCGACCGGGCGCCCCTCTTCCACTTCATCGGCGGTCAGTGAACGGATTTCGAGAGCTGTTTTCAGCTGCGCACAAACGGTTGTTCCAGTACACGCAAAAGCGAACCCGGTGAGGGAAATGAGGAAACGCAGTTTGTAGATCCCGGACCGGAACATGAATGACGATGCCCGCTGTGCCGACATTGTGCAAGCCCACTGGCGTTCCGGTGGCGCAAAGGAGTCCCCCCGAAAGTGTTATAGCGGGGGGAGTGCATTTTTTTCCGGTGTCTGGCATAATCCGATCTATGACCCCCCGAACCATTGTTTTGGCGATGGCCCTGCTTTTTGCTGCGGGCCGACTTGTGGAAGCCAAACCCGAACCTGTCGTGGACTATACTTTTGCTGAGGAGAAGGAGGCCGGGCCTCAGCCACCGCTCTACCCGGAGCACGATGAGGGCAACACGGCAAAACGTTTCGGGAAGAAGGGAGACGAGATCATTCTCAAGGCAGGGGATGACTTGAAATTTGGTGCCGGGGATTCGATCACGATGGAGGCCTGGGTAAAGATTGATTCTATCGGCGAAGGGCACATGCCGTATCTGATTGGCAAGGGAAGGCACGATAAAGGAACGACGCAGAACTACGCGATGCGTTTGCAAAACGATGAGAGCGGGTTCCGTCTCGGATTTCTTTTCTCCGGCGTTGGGCCGGATAACGATTCCGCTGATCAGGTGCCGAACAGCTGGCATCGCTGGTGGAGCAGTCTGACCTTCCCGGAAGGCGAATGGCACCATGTGGCGATCGTCTATACCTTTGGGGAAAAGGACAGTCTCCGCGCCTATATCGATGGACGGGCAACGGACGGAACCTGGGATCTGGGTGGAAAGAGCGATCGTGCTCCTGTTTCGGACGATTCCGATATCGTCATTGGAACCGGATATACACGAGGCGCTTCGCAAACGTTCCATGGCTGGTTGGACAACGTCAGGATCTGGCGCGAGGCATTGCCGGAGGAGGAATTGTTGAGTCGGTTCGAGTTTGTTCCGCCTCCGCCGCCGATTACGAGGGAGATGCTGACGCCCGGGGAAGTTCTCGTGCAGATCAGTGAGAAAGGGGTGCCCGCTTCCAACGACTGGCCGCTTTATCCGGAAGTGACCGAAACCTACGATGCGAGTGCGTTCGGTTTTTTTGACTGGCCGGAAAAATATGTGGGAACCGGTGTCCGGGGGGAGCGTTCCAATCCTTCTCATTTCCGTGCTTCCGCAATGGTCGAGTTCCCTCCCGGAAAACACAGAATCCTGCTGCGGGGCAGGGGCGCAACCAGGCTCTACATTGACGGGAAGAAAATTCTTGAGAACAAATCGACGCGGACTTCTGACGGGCACAAAAAGCTTTCTGACCAGGACACATATCTGGATCTCGGGCCCGATTTCCGGTTCCGTCCGCCCGGGAATAACGAGTCGTGGGTCACATATGAGAGTTCCGGAGGTGAGCACTTTGTCATTCTCGAAAGCATGATCGGCGGAATCGCCGGTAGCAGTCGTCGCCGTCCCGAATTCGGGGAGACGGTTGCGGCTGTGTCTCTGGAGGGAGAAGATTCCTGGTGGCTGCTGGGGCCCGGTAAGAAACACCTTTCTTACACAGACGAAGGCTGGGAGAAATACGAGGCCGGGCAGCGCAAATGGCTGACGACGGAAAATCTTCGCCGTCGCAAAGCGTGCCGGGAGGAGCACTCGGAATACTGGGCCATGCGCCGGGAGAAAGCGAAACAATGGCTTGCTTCGACGGATGAGGTCAAAGTTCCCGAGCTTCCGCGAGGTCTGCCTGCGAACAACGCGATCGATCATTTTATCGGGGCAAAAATCGAGCAGGTAAAAGCGGAGGCAAAACCGCTCAAAAGCGACGGTGTCAGTTATTTTGATGAGGTGCAACCGCTCCTGGAAGCGAAATGTTATGACTGTCACCGGGGGAGCAAAATCAAAGGAGGGCTTCGTCTCGACACCCTTGCCGCGGCACAAACAGGAGGCAAATCTGACGGTCCGGCAGTGGTCGCCGGTGACGTGGATGATAGTGCCCTGATCTGGCGGATCCGTCATGACGCCGGTGAGGAGATCATGCCGCCGAAAGGCGATCCGCTTACAGAGACCGAGATCAACCTTCTTACCCGGTGGATTGAGGAGGGAGCGCATTGGCCGGAATTCAACGTTGCAGATTTTACGCCGACTCCGCTCTCTGACGATCTGGTTTTTCTGCGGCGTCTCGCGATTGATACGGTTGGCGTGCCACCGGACGAAGACGAGATCCGGCAGTTTCTCGCCGACCCGGAAGTGAAGCGCCGCGAGCTCGCCATCGATCGTTTTCTCCGCGACGAACGATGGGCCGACAACTGGATGGGCTACTGGCAGGATGTGCTTGCTGAAAATCCAAACATGATCAATCCAACGCTCAACAACACAGGGCCGTTTCGCTGGTGGATCTACGAGTCACTCATCGACAACAAGCCTCTCGACCTCTTCGTTACCGAGCTCGTGCGGATGGAGGGAAGTGACCGCCTCGGCGGACCGAGAGGGTTCGGGACGGCTTCGGGAAATGATGTGCCGATGGCGGCAAAAGGAATCATTTTGAGCGGAGCCTTTCTCGGAGTCGAAATGAAATGCGCCCGCTGTCACGACGCTCCCGGACATGAGTGGATGCAGGAAGACCTTTTCGAAATCGCCTCCATGCTGAAGCGGGAGGGGATCAAAGTCCCGATGACGAGCAGCGTGCCGATGGACAAGCTGCACGAGCGGTCGCGGAAGCCGCTGATCCAGGTAACGCTAGAACCGGGCAGCACTGTCGAGCCCGACTGGCCTTTCCCTGATTTCGTATCTGCTGAGGTAGCGGATGAGATCGCGCAGAACAAGAATGATTCGCGGGACCGCTTCGCGGCTCTCCTGACAGCACCACAAAATGAGCGCTTTGCACAAGTGATGGCGAACCGGATCTGGCAACGATTTATGGGGCGGGGGATCGTGGAGACCGTGCACGACTGGGAGAAGGGCAACGCATCTCATCCTGAACTGCTCCGCTGGCTCGGGCGTCGTCTCGTTGAAGTCGAATACGATATGCGGGAGTTCACGCGAATTATTCTCAGCAGCCACGCCTATCAGCGCGCGACTGATGCGCGGTTGTCTGAGCCGAGCCCGCTTTTCATCGCGCCGGCTCCGCGACGTCTCGAAGCAGAGCAGATTATCGATTCGCTTTTTTCTGCTACAGGGACCCCGTTCGATCTCGAAGAGGTCAGCCTCGATATCGACGGCAGCCGCGATATGCGGAATTCAATCACTTTGGGAAAACCGAGGCGGGCCTGGATGCTCGCCTCGACCTCCAATGAGCGGGACCGGCCCAGTCTTTCTCTTCCGAAGATCACGGCCGTTACGAGTGTGATGGAAACATTCGGCTGGCGCGGAGCACGGCAGGACCCGCAGAGCTTTCGCGACACGGACGAGAATGTTTTGCAGCCTGCGATCATTGCCAATGGAACGGTCGGCGTCTGGCTGACCCGCCTCAGTGACCGGCACGGACTAACTGCACTCGCGCTCGAAAAGCAACCTGTCGAACAGCTCGTCGAGCGGATGTATATGAAATTGCTGACCCGTTTGCCGTCGGAGAGTGAAAAGAAAAAATACGTCGATTTTCTCTCGGAAGGATACGAGAACCGCATCATTCCTCCGGAAAAACGAAGTGCGCCCACGAAAGAAAAACGGGAGCCGCGTCGCTATGTAAGCTGGTCCAATCACCTTGACTCCGACGCCAATGCACTCGCGGTGAAATACGAGGAGGAAGCTCGCGCCGGTGACCCGCCAACAAACGCTCTCGAAACAGGGTGGCGACTCCGCATGGAGGACGCCATCTGGGCGCTTATCAATTCATCCGAGTGGATCTATACTCCATAATTTCGAGCTGCAGATTTTACCTAATTACCATGAACTCCCGCAGAACATTTCTCAAACATTCGGCCCTTCTCGCTGGCGGGGCTTCCACCGCTCCTTTACTTGCCTCTCCCGGAGGTGGCGGCATCCCCATGGGAAAAGCGGAGCACTGTATTTTTATCTGGCTCGGTGGAGGGATGGCCCAGATCGATACCTTCGATCCGAAGCGAAAAGGGGATTCGAAAGCGAATCCGAAAAAACCCGGTTCCGAATACGACCGGATCGATACCGCCGTTCCCGGGGTTCAGTTCTGTGAGCATCTGCCCCGGCTGGGGAAACTGGCGGACAGGCTCACCGTCGTTCGCACGGTGAATCACAATGCGATCGATGAGCACGCCATTGCCACAAACCTCGTTCACACGGGACGTCCGGTATCCGGATCGGTGACATACCCATCGATCGGGTCGATTATTTCTTCGCAGCGCGGAGCTCTGAATCCTGATGTGCCGGGTTACATGCTGATCGGGTATCCAAATGTCAGTCGGGGGCCCGGTTTTCTCGGGGCCAAAGGAAACTTCGTTTACCTGACCGATACAGAAAGCGGACCCGCCGGTTTTACGCGTCCCGATGGGGTCGACAGGGAACGCGCCGCCCGGCGGGCTTCGTTACTGGATCCGGTAAATGAACACGTTCCGAAGGATTCACTTCCCGCCCGCTATCGTGATGCCCAGGAGGAAGCACTTCGTCTCGCCGGTCCGGATTTTATGCGTCATTTTGATTTGTCGGACGAGTCTGACGATCTGAGAAATGAATACGGGAATGAGTTCGGGCAGCGGCTTCTTCTTTCCCGCCGTCTTTGTCAGAGCGGAGTTCGCTTTATTGAGGTCTCCCACAATTTGAACTTCATGAACGGGACCGGATGGGACACGCACAATGAAGGGCAGCAGAATCAGCACCTCCTCATTGAAGAACTCGATGTCGCGATGTCGGCCCTGATGCGTGATCTCGAATCCAAAGGCATGCTCGACAAGACGCTCATTGCATTCGGGACGGAGTTCGGTCGACCGGCG
>JAKSBG010000087.1 GCA_022361255.1 Verrucomicrobiales bacterium | reverse complement strand
GTCACTGCGACAATCGCTCTCCGGACGTTCGGAGGCACCTTTTTGCTACAATGATGTCCTTCCGGTTGCCCGGAATCCCGGTCCGCTTTCATCAGCCCCGGCCACGGAAAAGCTGACCCGGTAAGTCGTTTTCCCCGCCTCTTCCTTCATCCGGAAGACCGTGATATCACGAACAACTGTCATCCCCGAAATACACCGTGATTCCAAGCCGGATATACGCAGTCCTGAACCGAAAAAGCTTGCTGGATCAAGGGTTGCACGACATTTTGGGAGTGGAATGCCTTGCGTGATATCAGTTTGTGAGGTGATACTAATAAAGACTGTTATGCAAAGAAATTAGCACCATGGCCTTTCGCGAACTAGACACGGAGTGGGACGAAGTCCTCATCATTGATCTGCTTTCCAATGATGAGCGGTCGCAACACAAGATCTCCACTGATTTACGCGAGTTCCTTGGGAAGAATGGTATTGAGCAACTTCAGATGAACTGCTCCACTAATGCCCATGTGGACGAGGCGCTCGCCTTAGCTTTATCCCGAGCGAAGGATAAGAGGTTTATGATTCACTTCACGGCGCATGGATGTGAGACCGGAATCGGAAACAATGATGGGATTTCCCTTGTGCCTTGGGACACGCTTAAGAAGCCCCTCACAGAGATCAACGAAGCTTTGAGCGGCGACCTCGTGATAAACATGATCGCGTGTAAGGGACTAAATGCCTTGAAGATCGACGATCTTGTTGACCCCGCCCATCCATATTACGCGCTCATCGGCCCAACACGAGATCTGAGCTTTGAAGAGGCCTACCGGATCACGCAGTCCTTTTATAAGAAGCTGCTCGTGGACGCCGAAATGCCTCGAATCGTGAAAGAGATCATCGAGGAAGAAGGCGAGACGATTATTTTTGCACAGTCGGCACAAGCACGCCGCGGCGACACCATGTCCCTAACCGATGCATAACAAGACGCGGCAGATCAACCGCCTGCCCGCCGGGAGTCGAGATGTGAATGAACACTACCACATTAACCCTGCAATCCACGCGCGCTCTCGGCAGGCGGTGACTGCGCTCTGACGTTCTGCCGGAAAAATTCTACATGAGCAATCCGAAGTCCGAATTTCTCGCAGCGCTAGGTGGCTTCGTTGTCTCCTATTCCAAAGTGCAAAACATACTTCAGGAGGGAATTTATATCCTGTCTGCCAAGATTCATGAAACAGAAGACAATATGGTTCGTGTGTTTATGCACGATATGTCAATCAATCAGCTTGAAGGCATCTTTTTGACCCTAGCAACTGAATACGGATCTACCTGTGCTCATATCGATGACGCGGAACTCAAGGCGATTCGGACAGAGATTTCAAGTCAGCTCACGGAGCTAAAGCGACTTCGTAATCGGATGATGCACTCAGTCTGGGATGAGAAGTTTTGGGAGGGAAGCCCGGGCGAGCACGATTACCGAATGATCTACCATCGAAACAAACGATTTCGGTTTGATTTGGAAGATGTCGAGTTTGATCACGATAAATTGCTGGATCACTCAAGGACGGCGCTTTCATTGTCCGAATTCATCCACGACTTTCTTATCTGCATCTCGGACGGTGATACGATCCCAGAGAAGTGCTTTTCGAACTATTTTGAGTTTTCAGATAAGAAAGCTGTATTCCCTCGGGAGCGTGATATCGAGCGGTGCCGAAATGTGTACGACTACATCTAGGCAGAACAACGCGAGGCACTCAAGCCCTGACCGCTACAAGTCGTAATGACTTTTCTGATTCGCCAGTTTATCTCACAATTAACCCGCGCTCTCCGTCAGGGCTGAGTGCTCTTGAACGTTGGGCGAAAAAATGAAACACGAAGTAGCAAACGACGAACCGGTAGCTGCCCGTAATTGGATCGTTACCGCTGGCGTATGGTTCTACTTTGGATTCGGAGTCCTTGCTGGAATTGCCTTAGTTGGAATTGCTGTCTACAAATTCTCTATTAGCGAGTTTGACCTTGGAACTCTGATTGCTTGCAGCGGTCTCGGATTGATCCTCATTCTGACGAGCGGCTGGGCGCTTGTCTCGCGACTCACACGTCGCCGCAATCGTTGATCACACGGGCTTCAACTGCGCCCAACAAGCCGGCGAGCTCAAGCCCAAACTCGTTTCGAGTTGATTGACTTCTCTGATACGCTTCCCTAATCTCTTATCGAGGCCGCGCCCACAGTTTGGGCTGAGTGCTCTTGAACGTTGGGTCTAGAAAAATGAAGAGACGATGGATAACAGGGTTGGCAGTTCTAGCCGTCCTCGGCGGCACGGGCTTCATCGGTTCGACCACCATCACCACTGAGCAAGAATTGGATGACGACATTGCCCGTTTGCATGATCCTGAAAAGGAAATCTCTGCATTAGAGCGCCTCATCAAGTTCTCTGGGATATTTTTATATGAGACATCTATGGTCTATGTCACCGACGATCACAAGATGGATAACCTTCGGAGGAAGGCCCGTAAGGCACTCCGGGATCGACGAGATCCAGATATCGTTGGGATCGCGTTGAAGCACGAAGATCGAGACGTTCGTTTCTGGGGCGTGATGAGCTTCGAGATAATTCACGGTCAAAGAGACCCGTGGAAACGCCTTGTTCCGCAACTAAAGGCAGTTGCTGTCAAAGACACCGATTCAAACATTCGATCAGAAGCGATAAGGAGACTTCGGTATTACGACACGGATTTCATTCGTGATCTTCGAACAAGGACTACGGAATCATCGCCATGGGTTTTGATGAACCTTTTCAGCTTCGATTCCGGCAAGCCAGAACTCCGAATGGAGTTTTACCATCAGGCAGTAATTTATCTGTCTCAAGATGACCCAAATATCCGGAAGAGATGGCTGACGTATCTGCACAACAATGCCTCGCTCAACAGCACAGCCGAAATGTGGCGAATCGAAAGCGATCCACGGTTGATCGCGGAATTAAAGGATATCGAAGCGTCCGGTTCCCCAAAAGAGCGGGAACTCGCCACTAAAACGATTAATGCGCTCTCGGAGCGGAAACAGGAATGGACCCAACAAGACGCGGCTGAGCAACCCTCTACCGCTGGCGAGTTGAAGAAATGACCCTCATTACTCGAACCTTTAACCCTGTTGCGACGCGGCGCTCCCAGAAGCAGGTCCCAGCGCTTAAACGTTCGCTGAAGAAAATGAAGATAGCCCATCTCTTTCTGCTCGTCCTCGCGATGGTTGCAACGGCCGCGCTAGCGGAAGAGAAGCCGGTATTCGAATGCGTCGTCAACGAGACCCAGATTCGCGTCTTCATGAGCGAAGTGGATTTCGACCCTGAAAGCCACACGGTCGAACACAAAACGGGGGCATATGGTCCAAACACTCTTTACATCGATGGAACCGCTCCGATTGGCGCCGACAATCAGATCCCTGAGAGAGGCTGGGGTAGATTCGCGGTTTCCTGGGACGACGAAGAAGTCCCTATTCCGTCGTCACTTTACAAGTCATACTATCATCCGAACATCGACCACAACTCCATCAAGAACCGACTTCTGACATTCACAGTCGACCCCCATGGGAATTGGATTCAGATCGTTATGAGGGGAGGCGATGGAGCTGGTGCGTATCTTGTCGGGTGGGAGTTGCGACGCGACGGGGAGCATCGTCAATTCGATCCGTCGGTCCTCTACCGTCATTCCGACTAGCAGCGAACAAGATGCTGCGATGGCCAGGTCCGGTCCTACCGCAAATTGATTGACATTCGGGACTCGGATTTGGATTTCGATACCAGGCGGAATTTCTTGACTGGAGTATAGCCGACGGCAATGGAAAAAGCACTTCTGCGCGCGGTAGAGCGACGTAGAATCCTGCGATCCCATCTCCAAACTCACGGAAACCGGCATCGAATCTTTCGAAAGGGCATCGAAACCGTTGCGATACGGCACAAAATATCAGTGAACGCCTTCCAAACGGTTTGGATGCCGTTTGAAATCTCCGTAAATGCCTTCCAAACCGTTTGGATGCCATTCGAAATTTCTGTAAGTGCCTTCTCAACACTTTGGATGCCGTTTGAAATCTCCGTAAATGCCTTCCAAACGGTTTGGAAGGGCTTTCTCGTCACGGGAAACAGCTTCTCACCGCTTTGGATGGAGGTTTTGCGGAATGGGAGACCGTCCTTGTGGATTCTGATGTATTTAGGGGCCAGGCGGTATTTCCATGCCTACGCATGGAGGCTCCAGCCAATCCCTTGACGAATGAGTCAGCATCTCCTGAGCCTTTCGTATTTCTTCGGATTTACGGCACATACCCAAAGAATTCCTCTGTTGAATCGGTGGAAAGTCAGGAAATCCGAACCAAATGATCGGGCCGGGAACGATTTGCGTTCTTACGCGAATAATGGAGAAATGATTCGAGTGCGGGTAGCTGTCCCGTGAGAACCCCCAACCCTTGACATCATTGGGGAAATCCGTTCTACTCCGTTAGCAATGGCGATCAAATTTCCGGCGGGTGAGTGCTCGATAGGGGAGGGAAATCGTTCATGAATATACTGTTCTGCTGAAATGAAAAAGGTTGTTTTATCCATTACCTTGGCTTTCGCAGCGTTCAATGCAGATGGTGGACCCAAGGGCTATGGCTCTGGGGGGACGCCCAAACTTGCTTACGGACCCGTTGCAGTAGACGGGTGCGAAAGTGCGAATTCTCACAAAGAGAGAGTTGAGATTATTCGGAAATTTGTAAGCGATCCTGAAAACCAGCATAAGTGGCACGGAGGAATCAGGGCACGTTCGATTCCGGGGAGCAGCGCTACCTATTCAGGGGTTAGGCGACTGACGGACAATATCACCCCCACTAGCACAAAATGTCTATTAGAGCTTCTGCCATTTCTCGAAGACCAAGATGAGACTATTCGTGTTTTAGTCGCGATGATTCTCTGCGAGTATTATGATCTATTTTTCCCCTTGAGTCAGCCACCCTACACATCGGTGACAGACAGCGCCGGAGAATTGAGAGCCACTAAATTTCGGGAGCGTATCGAAGAATTGATCGCTGCAGAACAAGTCGAGGCACTCAAGCCCTGACCGCGCACGAGTCGAAATGGCTTTTCTGATTCGCCAGTTCATTCTACAATCAACCCGCGCTCTCCGTCAGGGCTGAGTGCTCTTGAACGTTCTGTGAAAAATACTCGTGAGCGATACTGCACAGTTTGATCAGATACTTTTGAGTTGGGACGACTTCCGCTGGTGCGGCGACCTCGATATCCCAATGATGGGTCACGCGAGCAATTCTGGTGTCGAACTCGGCGTTAACACGAAGGACGAAGAGCATATCGAGCCGTGCGACGAGCAAGTTTCGGCGTGGCGCAGATTCGTTGAGAGTGGCGACCTGATTTATCGTGCAATCCTTGATGCCGGATTCTCCTACTACACCCGGATGCGGCTGCAGTATGCGAAAGCGGGAGGCGACTGGATCAAGAATATGCCAGAGATCGCGGATGCGAATACGTTGGCTCCGATGATTACCTTATCGTCGCTCACCATCACCTGGCCTTACGATGACGCCCCAGTTCAGATTGGAGTTTCATTCGGTTGCGATTGGGATAGAGAGCACGGATTTGGTGTAGTGGTAGAGGGCGACAAGGTTGTCGACGTGGGAAGTGCAGATTGTGCGATCGTATGAGCCGAGGAACTACCAACCCAGAACAAGCGGGTGGACACCAACCGTCTACACGCCCTGAGTCGACATGGCCCTTTTTACTTCAACCCTTAACCCTGTTGCGGAGTGGCGCTGCCTGTAGGCGGCG
>JAKSBG010000292.1 GCA_022361255.1 Verrucomicrobiales bacterium | reverse complement strand
TTCGGCATCGCAAACTTGCCGCGGGTTTCCGCCTCGGGATGGACCATCGGCGACCCGGGCTGGTTCGCGACCAGCAGAATCGCCGTGACAGCTATCCCGTTTTTCCGAAGCAGCTGGACCGTGCGCTGACGCCTCTGCAGAAAGGACCGGTTCAGGTAAAAGGTCTTTCCCGCAAAATTCAGCTTTTCAAAGTTGGGTCGCGGGCGGTCTGCAATCAGGGAATTGAGAACGACGTTGACGGTGGCATGAGACAAACCGAGTTCGAAGATTTCATGGTCGGGATCAGAAATCTCGGGAATGCCCCCCAGGCCTTTCTGGCTGTTTGTTTCAATTCGCCCGAGTTTCTTCGCCGTCCCTTTCTCTAATTCTGTAACCCATGTGGAAGGGGAAAGAAATCCCCCCTCTCCCGACTCCACCCGGAACCGCGAAAGGGCCCGGTCACGGTCCCCGGGTTTGACGAACCGGGGCAGCTCGACGGAAAACGCACCAGCTGCGAGTTTCGCGACCGGAGGATCCGGTATCATCTGATGCGAGGCATGAACCGGACGCAACTCCCGGAGGATGGATTCCTTCGAAGTCGTTCCGGAAACAGTGATCTTGTCAGGGTGAAGCATCACCTGATCGATCTGCGCCGGGTATTTCGAATCGAAATAGGCGGCAATTTCCCCGGCGTCGCGTTCTTTCTCCCGTTTTCTCTCCTCGCGATTTTCCCTCAGGCGCATCTCCTCATCGGTCGGCTCCCGGAGCACGATCTTGCGGAGGCGAATTTCCGTACCCGTTTTGTCCTGTAGGGAAAAATGGAATCTCTGTTCTTTTTCCCCTCCCCTTTTCAACGGTGGTTGTGCTTTCGTCAGGTCGAAAGAAAGCGGAACCCATGCCTCCGCCAGGGGAACTTCGATCGAGTCAACGATCTGGACCGTTCCGTCCGGCTGCCGAAAACGCAGGGAAAAGGCCTTCACGCCGTCGGGAGAGAAGTATTCGAAGCCGAGAACGGTGTGCTTGTCAGGGTCGAATTGTTCCGCTATCGGACCGCTCCAGAAATGTGGACCGCCTTCTTCGATCTTCAGACTCAGCACTCCCTCACCCGGCCGGGTCACTTCCAGACCGCGAAACGGCCCCGTTGCGACCCGCAGTTCAGCCTTACCGGCGAGCGGAAAAAGCGCGAGAAAAATAACGAACCATTCCCGCATCACAGTCTTGGTTTGGCGGGTTTCACGGGAGGCGCCCAGGCCTGCGCCCCCTCCAGGGCAATTTTCCTCCGAAACACTTTCGACCCGCAGGTGGCATACAACTGGTTTCCATGAAAAGTGACATTGGACGGATGCCTTTCCCCGACGGGGGAAGGAACGATCAGATGCACCCGGCCGGGCTGATCACAGATCTGGATTCCCATCTGCGAGGCGACGAGAAGCCACCCGTCTTTCGTCACTGCCATGCCGTCGGCATGACTGCGAACGTCAACCGAACCGGGAGGCAGATGGAGGTGAAAATACGGCTGCACCGATGCAAGCGTGCCGTCCGCCTTTCGCTGCCCGGACCAGACGAACCTCCCTCCGTAATCCGCCGCATAAACGAGACTTTGATCGGGGCTGAGAATCACACCGTTGACCCCGGAAAACTCATCCGATGCGATTTTGGGATCTTCCCCCGGCACCATCACCCAGATCGCCTTTTTCCCGGGCTCACTGAAATACACCGTTCCATCATGCGCGACCACGACATCGTTCGGCCGGACATTCTCCGCATGCACGGTCATTTCACCGCTGTCGATATTCCAGGAGACGAGACGACCGGGAACGCGCTGGCAACCGTAGAGCGTTTTCCCGTCGGGAGCAAAGGCGAGGCCATTGGTGCCACCGGTGTTCTCTTTGAAGAGCGTTTCTTCACCATCCTGACCGATACGCCAAATTTCGCTGCCCTGAAGATCGGTGAAAAAGAGTTCGCCCATCGCATTGACCGCAGGCCCTTCTGTGAACTCGTGCCCTTCACTGACCAACTCCCACTCACTGTCGGCACCGAGAAACTCCACCGCCCGGCTTTTCGAGTTGTCGTAATGTGTGCGTATTTCCGGCTCCTCATTCCACCCCTCCCAGAGCCAGCGCATCACATCCGGGAAAATGGCATTGCCGTGCTTGCGATTGTGTCCGCCTTCGCCCCACTCATGATTCACTTCGTATCCGGCCCAGGTCAGCGATGAGAGCATGTCCTGATTTGCGACCCACCAGCTCCCGCAGTAGATGTCGAGATCGTTGCGCCCGTCCTGGAGAAAAATGCGCAGAGGTTTTGGCTCGGTCTTCCGGACGAGAACAGGTAGTTCATTTCCTCCGCGCAGGCCGACGTAGGTTCCGACCGTGGTGTAAACGCGCCGAAACTGATCAGGACGATTCCACGCAGCGACAAATGCGGCGATTCCTCCCGAGCTCGAACCGCAGAGGCCACGCAGATTCGGGTCCCGGGTAATATTCAGCTCCCCCAGCGCCGCCGGGATCATTTCTTCGAGAAGAAACCGGGCATATCGATCATCGACCGCATCGTATTCGAAGGAGCGGTTGTAGCGTGCCAGTGAATTTTCATTGGCCTCCGGAACCACGCCGGGATTCACAAAAAGCCCGATCGTTACCGGCATCTCACCGGAGTTGATCAGGTTGTCGAATGCGACTGGAACTGTTTTCAGATAGCTGATTCCGTCCTGAAAAACCATCAGAGCAGCCGGCTTCGAAGCATCGTATTGCTGAGGGACGTAGACGGCATAGTCGCGAGTCGTTCCGGGAAAAATCGCAGACTTCGCAAAAGTTCCTCTCCGGACATCACCCACCGGTACTCCTTCTTTTTTCTGCATGTCAGGGTGAACCGGATAGGATTCATCCTGAGAAAAAGCAGGAGCGGAAAATAGCAGCAGGATCGAAAGCAATATTCTCATGGCGAAGATCGTTCTCGAAAATCAAACGCCTAGCAAACGAAAGAGCCAGTTGATTGCGGGAAAAAGAAGTGTGGAAAAAGTGGCAATCGCGAGAAGAACCAGCGGCAGGATCAGTTCAGTCACGACGGAGGGAGTGATACCATAATTTCGCTGCCGGGATTTCTTTTTCATATAAGAATTTTCGCTGAAATTATTCCACCCCGCTTCAGTCCGTGAAATTCCAGGCTTGCAGAACTTTCGATTTCCTCTCCAGGCGAATGGATCGCAATGCCACATTGGTTCCGTCGGCAAATCGCACCCGGAGGTGAACGATTTTTTCTTTTGACGAAATTTCACCGCGTAGAACCCCGCCTTCGCCCGTCAGAGCCACGACCTGTCCCCCGGGGAAGTCCCCCTGCCCGTCCTCCCGCCATTGAACACTCACCTCTCTCCTGGGCATTTCGATTGGCTCAACCACAATAGAGAACGGCCCTTTCGCTTTTACCCGGCTGTTGGCGATGAAGGGGGCAAAACGCTGCTTTCCATTGCTGTCGATCAGGTGAAGGGCACCATTGCGCTGACGGAGTTGACCGTTCCGGATCAGCCACCCCTGCACCGCCTCTGCTTTCGATTTCGCGGCCGCGCGATCGACCGGTTTCCCGTCGAAATAAAAATCGAAATAGCGATCCCAGACCTCCGTCAATTGATCACCCAGAAATCCCGGCGGATTGAGTTCATCGGTCCATCCTTTCAAATGGTTCCGCAAGCGCCCGGCAATCGCGGGGTGCTCCGCGATCCGGTTGGTTTTCTCCCCCGGGTCTGCCTCCAAATCAAAGAGGTATTCGCGGCTGCCCCCGCGAAGCAGCTTCCATTTTCCTTCCCGGATCGCCGACTGCGTCGACCAGCGCCAGAAGAGGCGCTCGTGTGGCGATCCCGCTTTCTCTCCTGAAAAATAGGGAACCAGATTCACCCCGTCGAAAATCTCGACTTCCCCCAGCCCTGACAAAGCCGCCGCCGTTGCTGCCACATCGAGAGAGATCACCGGCTCGTCGTAGACTTGTCCTCCCGGAATCCGTCCCGGCCAGGCTGCTACAAACGGCACCCGGATGCCTCCCTCACTGAGCATTCCTTTTTCACCGTTCATCGGTTTGTTCAGCGACCCGTCCCAGCCCGGGCCTCCACCCGGCGCATCGATTTTGTGAATTTTCAGCGGTGCTCCGTTGTCTCCTATGAAAAAGATCAGCGTTTTTTCGGTCAGGTTTTTCTCCTCCAGCTTTTTCCGGATCGCTCCGACTCCGTCATCCATCGCGGAAATCATCGCAAGGGCCTGGCGACGACGTTCCGGCATTTCCCCGGGGAAGCGTTTTAGATATTTGTCAGGAGCATCCAGTGGAACGTGCGGAGCACGATACGCCAAATAGAGAAAAAACGGGTTGTCCCCGTGTCGGTCGATGAATGCCGTAGCGGCCGCGGAACACGCATCGAGGTGGTACATTTTCGTGGCATCCATTCCCGGTTCGCGATCCGAACCATCGAGCCCGTATGTCGCGAAAGCAGGGCGTGCAGAGTTCCTGGCATACACTTCATCAAAGCCGTGGTCTGCAATTTCCTGCGAAGGTCCCAGGTGCCACTTCCCGATTTGCCCGGTTTGGTAGCCAGCTGTCTGCAGCCGTTCCGGGATGGTTTCCTCTGCATTGAACCCATCGAGAGAACTCCCGTTCGTTTCCAGTCCAAAGCGGCTCTGATCGCGTCCGGCGAGCAGGCCGCCTCGCGATGGAACACACTGCGGAGCCGTCACGTAGCCATTCGTGCAGCGCACTCCGTCTGCTGCGAGCTGGTCGAGATGAGGCGTTTTGAGATCATCATAGATGCCGGCAGCACCGATGTCCGGCCAGCCGTGATCGTCGGTAAAAATCAGAATGATGTTAGGCTTTTCGGCGGCGGGGAGGCTGAACGAAACAAACGAAATGGTAACGATGATGAGAGAAAACAATCGCATGAGTGAAGTAAACTATACGCTCTCCGGGAAGTGGCGGCGAGCGCCAAGCGCATGGGTGGCAAATTAATTTGGCGAAACCAAATCGGTGGGGCCACGATTGCAGAAAAATGGTTCGAACCTGATTCCCTCGCTACCGCTGTCAGGAGAACCGGCAGAGCAGCGTCCGTTCGGAGGCTCTGCTTAGCCGCGCTCGCAAGAGCGTGGCCCGTGTTGACAGCCGGATTGGTGAAATCGGTCACCGCACCTGAATCGTCCACGCCGTTGCCGGCGCGGCTACTTCCTGTCGTGCCCGTAGCCGCGCTCGCAAGAGCGTGGTCGGTCACAGATACAATCCACGTTCTTGCGAACGCGGCTACATTTTCAATATTAATGTCCGCCCGGCGAAGTCGCGAACATGTCACCGTCTCCGCGCCGTTTTTGAAAGGGCGCGCTCTCGACAACGCCGTAAACGATCTCGCGCAGGGTGGCTCCGCGGCTTTCGATATCCTCTACAATTTTATCAATGGTCGGGGCGTCGTAGTATTCGATTCCGCGACCCACCGAAAAGGTCAGCAATTTCTCTGCAAGAGCACGGTGGAAATCCCGATACCTCGCGGTTGCGAGAATTTTGCTCAGTTCCATTGCACTCCCAAATTGCTCCCCGGTCATCAGCTTGCCGCTCGCGTCAATCGGCTGTCCGTTGTAGGTGTCCCGCCAAAGTCCGACGGGATTATAATTCTCCAGAGCAAGGCCGATCGGATCCATCCGTGCGTGGCAGGAGGCACACATTTTCTGCTCGGAATGCAAGGCGAGCAAATCCCGCAGGGGAAGGTTCTTTTTATCTCCTTTGGCGGTCTCTTCGAGCGGGGGAACATCAGGAACCGCGGGCGGTGGCGGCGTAGCGAGAAAGTTCTCGAGCACAAAGAGCCCCCGCTTCACCGGCGAGGTCCGGGTCGGGTTCGAGGTGACGACGTGAAAGGTCGCCTGGGAGAGAATCCCCCCGCGTTTCGATTCCTTCGGCAGATCAACTTTCCGCATGTGATTTCCCTTCACGCCGTCAACGCCGTACCACTCGGCAAGAGGCTCGTTGAGAAAGGTGTAGCGGGCCGTCAGCAATTCTGTCGCGGGCCGGTTCTCGCGGAGAACATGAGCAAAAAATTCTTCACTCTCTTTGCGCATCGATTCCCGGAGGCGACCACTGAACGTTCGTCGGGCCTGCCCGAGATCCCGAATATTGAGGACGCGGCGCTCATCAATATGAACCGTCTGAACATCGCGGGCCATGAGCCACTGTCCGACGAAGTTCCGAATGAAACGGTCAGACTTGTCGTCCTTCAGCATCCGGTTGACCTGGTCGCGTAGCTCTACGCGCAACTTCCCTTCCCCTGCCAGTCGCAGCAATTCCTCATCCGGAGTCGAGCTCCAGAGAAAATAGGAAAGGCGGGACGCGAGGGAATACTCATCAATCGGCACCACCTTGCCGGGATTGTCCGGCTCGGGCTGAACCTCTGCGCGCATCAGAAATCGCGGGCTGACCAGAATCGCCGTGATCGCCCGCGCGATCCCATCCTCGAAACTGTTACCCGGCTGCATGTCCACTTGACGGGCGATCGCGACAAGCCGCTTCACCGTGCCATCATCGACAGGACGTCGAAAAGCACGCGTCGCGAATCGTCGCAGAATTTTCTCGCGATACGGATCCCTCGCTTTTTCATCGGCGGAGGGAGGCCCTTCGGAAAAGAGATACCTGACATGCCAGGGGTAATCTTTCTGACTGCCGTCGAGCGGACCGCGAATGCGAATGTTATCGACAGCCACCGCCAACTCTTTCTCCCCTTCATCCGGTTTTCCACCTTCCTCCGTCGCGATCCAGATCGTCTGGTCCCGTCCTTTTTTCAGAGTGGTTTTTGTTTTCAGCGTGAGACTGCGGGAGTTGTCCCAACCCAGTTTGCGGGAGGCCAGTTCCTTATCCCCCACCCCGACCTTCAAAGTCGCGCTATGAGAACTCGCCTCCTCGGATCCCCGGATCCGGAAGTCGAGACGGATTTCATACTCCCCGTCAAAATTCACCCAGGGATTTCCTTCCATTTTTCTCGCATGATTAAATGGAAGCCATTCCACCGACCACTTCTCACTGCGGTCATCGCGAAAATCCCCTTTGTTGAGCCACCACTCCTGAATCTCCGGTCCATCCGTGGGGACCGCTTTCTCCACCACTTGCTCGGCTGCCTCGAGATACTTCTCCATCAGCAGCGGGGAGATGCTGAGCACATCCCCGATTGTGTCGAATCCATAGCCGGTATCATCGGCCGGGAGAACGTCGTTTACGTTGAAGTCCACATTGAGCAAATCCTTGATCGTGTAGCGATATTCCTCCCGGTTGAGACGACGGATCGTTACCCGGCCCGGGTCGGGATTCTCGTGATCAATCTTGAAAACCTTGCTTTCGATAAAAGCGAGAACCTTCTCCCGCTGATCATCACTGAGCTGTTTCTTATCCGCCGGCGGCATCAGATTGCTGCGCACATTCTTCCAGGTCTCGTACCAGACATCGAAGTTCTGGAGGTGCTCGGCGACAGAATCGTATTCGTCCATCGCGAAGTCGCCTTTGTCCATGCCGTCGCCATGGCAATCATAGCAGAAATCCATCAGGATCGGCTCGATCTCGTCGAAAGCTTTTTCGTCCGCCCGCAGCGAAGGCAAAACCAGCGCTGCGAGGACAAAAGCGATCAAGTTCCGGTGGGAGGAAAAACAGGTCATTGTTAGAAAAAGTTACGACGGAACGGCCACAAAGCACCGCACGCATCGACGTAAACCGGCGGACTCTTCCCCATCCCGGGTCAATCCGCTACGCAGATTTTGTCAGTTCTTTCTGAAGCTGACGAAGCGGACCGTTGACTCGCGATTCAGTTTTCCGCTGACAGCGACAGAAACATCCGAATCCCCCTTCTCAACCTTCACATCAGAGAAAAGAAGCTCCGTCTCGCCTTCTCCCAACGTTCCGGAGACCACCTGTTCGCCGATGCGCAGATCAACATCCCGTGCGCCAATCGGCTCCGACCACCGGACAGCCACGGAATAGGTGTCCTCGCCGGTGAAAGTCACTTTCCAGGTTCCTCCCTCTCCCCATCCCTGAGCACCGTTCGGCACCCTCCAGTCCTGAATCGACAGGTCGGAAACCGGCTCGGAACGGTCGCCGATCACGATGCGGGGAGGGGCGTAATTCTCTTCTCTGGTGGAACCGACATCCGCGAACCAGGCCTTATACTCCTGTTTCATTTTCTCTTCCTGCTCCGGTTTCTCATCGGCCAAG
>JAKSBG010000168.1 GCA_022361255.1 Verrucomicrobiales bacterium | reverse complement strand
TTTTGCTCTACGCGAGATTTGTTTCTCGTTCCAGAGCAAATTCCTTCGTGGATGGGGAATCCGATCTCCCGCCGATTGAGTCAGAGCGTGGAATTATCGACGAAATCTCCGGTGACGAAGCCGGGCCAGCGCCGGTTGCGGAAGGGGACACCCTGTCAGAGACAGAAGATGCCACCCCGGAATGTTTCGTAGAGGAGAAAAAGGAAAGCGTCGCGGTAGCGGAAACTGAGGAACCCGCAGTCGTCGCTGAAAAGAAAGAGGTTACCGCCGGTTCCAAGCTCGAGCCCTCCGAAGCTCCTGTTCGGGTTGCGATGCTCCACCATGAACCTTCTACCTCGAGTGCTGCGAAAGACGAGGAAATGGAACGCAAGGGCGAGTATCTCGATGAATTGCAGGAAGCCGCTGCCGGCCTCGCTATGCTGATGCGCTCCTCGCCGGTATCCGCACGCCGGGATCCTGTCGTGTTTGCGCCTGCGGCCGGTGAAGAAAGCGAAAGCGTCACCGGGCTCGAGTCGGAGTCGGAGTCTGTAAACGAAGAGGCAGAGCTGTTGCAGGAAGTTGCTCCGGCAGAAGTAACGGAAACCGCAGACGAGGAGGAAGTGATCTCAGAGGTAAGTACGGAAGAAGAAGCCCAGCCGGTAGTGGCGGAACCTGAGAGCGCACCTGCCTCACGGATTATTTCTCTTCTCGGCGAAGAGGTTTCCGATCAAATGAAGCAGATTGATTCCGGCCTCGACGAGCTGGAAGAGCTGGTAAACGGGATTGAAACGAGTCTCGCTGCCCTGACTCTGCCCGAATGGGAAGAGGAAGTGGAGATCGAGCAGGCCGCGTAGACTGTCGGCGCGAGGCAACCCTGTTTGGGTGGTGGGCATACCCTGTTGAGTGCTCGACCTAACCCTGTTGACTAATGGTTCTCACCCGGTGGATTGAGGAGCCGCGGTTGCCGGTAGGAGTCATTCCCATGACCTTCGTCATTCCGGTCTCATGTCCGCTTTACATTTTCCCGGCTCCATCGTAGATAAGCGGCCATGGGAAAACTAGGTGCACTGTGGGGATTTCTGGGAGTCAATGCTCTTCTCGGTTTCGCCGTCTACCGGCTCGCTCCGCGGGCAATGGAGGCGCTGGAATCGGAGCTGGAGATGAAGCACTGGATCTTCCTCGTGATCTTCGCGATCTTCATGCTGGTCGCGGAGGGGTATCGTGGCTTTCAAAAGAAATTTTCCCCGAGAACGGCTGCCCGGGTGAAATATCTGCACGACAACCCGAAGCCGCTGCACGTTTTGCTCGCCCCGTTTTTCTGCATGGGATATTTTTTCGCGAAACGGAAGACCCGTATCATCGCGATCTGTCTGACCCTGGGAATTGTCCTGCTGGTAATTTTGGTCCGCTTTCTTCCGTTCCCCTGGCGCGGACTGGTCGACTTCGGCGTGGTTTTGGGACTGAGCTACGGGATTCTTTCCTTCGTGATCTTCACGGCGAAAGCTCTATTCGGAAAGAATTACCCGCATTCACCGGAGACGCCGGGTAGCTGAGTTTCAGCTCGTTTTGGTCCAGACACGGCAGCGGCCGTTGGAATAGATGTCTTTGTAGATGACCTGAGTCACCTTGCGGCAATAGCGACGTCCGTTGCTATCGTAGGTGACGTGAGGGATTCGTTTGCGGCTGACGACGACGGTTTTGACGACGTAGGGCGTGTGCTCGATCGCTTGTCCACAGCAGGGGGCGGCATTGTAGCGCCGGTGGTCTCCATTGTGACGATGGGTAACAAGCTGGTTGTAACGCGGGGTTTGAAACTTGCTGGTGACACAGTTCCCGCAACCGGAGCGGGAGGCGTATCCGGTTCCCCCGGCAGCAGCTTCAGAAAGGGGAAGGAAAGTGGCAAGCGCAAAAAGCGCAGAAAGAGCGATAGACTTGGTCATGAATGGCAGATTTGAGTGGAAAAAGTGAGAAACTTTCCGATCACCGTATCAAAAGTGATCGTTATGTCCAGTATGATAATTCGAAAAATGCGAGGCACAGCTTCTGCCGTCACATTGTGCCGTTTCTGCGGTGCGGCGGGATGGTTGGCATCGCGCTACTTTTGCAGCTCTGCTGCAATCGCGTCGAAGAGTTTCAATTTCAGCTCTTCACTGTAACCACTGTGGGTCCAGGCAACGTTTCCGTCTTTCCCGATGACGACGGTGTGGGGAATGCCTTCGACGAAGTAGGAGTCACTGACTTTGAGATCGAAATCGAGTGTTACCGGAAGGTTTTCCCATTTCCTCGCTTCGAGGAATCCAGTGATGATGGGAATGGTCTCCGCCTGATTTACCGCCTGGAAAACGACTGCTCCTTCCGGAAAGGCTTCCACCACTTTTTGCACATCGGGCATCGCCTTGATACAGGGTCCACACCAGGTCGCCCAGAAGTCGAGCACGACGACGCGACCTTTGTGGTTTTTCAGCTCGAAAGGTTTCTCTTTGCCGAGCTGACTCAATTTAACGGGGGGGGCCGGTTTCCCGATCAATGGAGACTGAGGAGCCTCTTCTCCTGTCGGAATGTCAGGATCCGGCGTGAGGGTGAGTTGCCAGTCCGAGAAGGCGGAAACTCCGGATTTTTCCAGCTCGTAGGCGGGTGTCGCGGGGCCGCGTCGCATCTCACGAATGTTGCCTATAGAAACAACACAGTCGCCGAGAATAGCGGACTTGCCGACGAAGCGACTGTTCTCGATGCGTTCGGAGCGTAGACGGAGGCGGCTGCCATCCATGAGGGTGAACTGGTGTGTGACAGGAAACCGGTCGAAGGACTGCAGCGGTCGACGCTTCACTTCCTTTTTCTCTGTCGCCGCCTCGTCCGTGTCGCTGGCGACTTTCTTTGGTGCGGGGGGAGCGGCATCCGGATCCGGTGGACGCAGCCAGATGATTGCGGAAACCCGGGTGCGTGGCAGTTTCAGGGTCGAATCGCCGGCAGTGAACCGAATTTCGTTTCCGGATGCGGCTTCGAGTTTTCCGCGAAGCAGGTCTCCGTTCGGGGCGACGAGGGCGTGGGTCGGAACCGGGTCGCGCTGGCTGCGCGGAACAACGAGAGCATTCTTCTTCGCTTTCGGATCGATGATGCGACGGGGAAGGCTGCCGGGGGCCCGCTCGATGCGGAAGTCGGTGAGTGTGACCTCGTTGTCATTCTGATTCCAGCCCTGCCAACCACCGCCCATTTTGAAGAAGATTCCGTTTCCGGATACATTCTCCGGATTGGTTGCGATGTTAAGCGTGGATTTTCCGTCGACGATTACACGAACTTTCTCCGGCTCGAGACTGATTTCGAAAGAGGCTTGATCCCCGCTGATTGGAATCTGATCACCGGAAAATGAAAAGGCACCGTTGTCTTTGAGGCGGCCTACGAAGAGACGGTTCCCCTGCGCCGCGATGATGAGGTCGGTAGAAGGCGAGGTTTCATCCGCCGTATCGGTGAAAAGTCTCAGGGTGATGGCGCCGTAGGCCTGGTCCCATTTGGCGGTAAAGCGCAACCGGTCGCCGAGGAGAAGCGAGGGGTTGCCGAAAGACCCCGCCCGAATCACGGCAGAGTCGCGGGTGAGTGTGATGTCTTCGTCGTCCTCTTCATGGACCTCCCACTCGCTGTCTCCGAACCCTTCCAGAACGCGACCTGCGCCACCGATGTCGACTGCGCGAACGAGTTCCACAGGAAGTTCGAGAAGGCCGGTGATCCGGCTCGTAAAATGGACTTTCTCCTTTGTGATAGAGATGAGAGAGCCAACGAGAATTTCATCATTCTCCAGGTAGACACGTCCCTGTCCGATGAAATTCGAGGTGTCATTTCCTGTCGAAGCCGGGTGCGGCGTTCGCGTGACTTTTCCCTCCACTTCCTCGGCGAAAGGAACCGGTTCAACAGCGCCGGGTGGCCTCCATCCAATGATTTTCTCTTCCACGGGGAGGGGGAGTGGCTCGATGGTTCCGTGAAGAGAAAGGCCTTCTCCCTCCAGAAATGACGGCGAGCCGATCGCCGGCTCTCTTCTTTCCGGAAACCTGATTTCGCGGGCGTTTTGCAGTCGGATTTCAACCGACTGCGGAGACCAGTCGGGATTGATGGATACCGTGTCCGGCTGCAGAGACTGGAATTCACCGCTCACGGTGGTGCCGCCAAACCAGGCGATTCTTGTGTCCGTTTCGAGTTCGGGAGCTGATTGGTTTTTCTGTGGCGGGGAAAGTATGATCTCCTGCAAATTTGAAAGGGAATGGGACTTTCCTGACACACGGATGGAACTACTGCCCTCGGTGAGTTGAATTCTTTCGACGCCGAATTCCGGCTTTCGGCCGGAAATGAGAACGCGGGGGCGGGAGAGATCAATGACGGGGGCGGGGAGGCCGTCCCATTCCTGAACGGTCAGGGAGTGAAGCTTCAGTTCCGGCGTCCGGTTCATAATGGAGAATCCGCGTGTATTCGGGTCGCTTCCTTTCGGAGGGGGGGCGCTGCTGTCATCGCGCTCAATGATCGCTCCGTTGAGCGAAGCGATCAGTTTCCCGGAAGGTTCGCAAAGTTTCAGGTCGCCGGTTTGCTGGTTCCAGAAAAGGCGGAAGTTCAGCTCCCGCGTGTCTTCGCTGATCTCCATTACGGGGACGAATCGCGTTTGATAGGTGAGGACGAGATAGTCGTCCCAGGTCTCGATCATGGGGCCCTGGTCCGCATTCCGGATGAAACCGATTTCCAGGTTCGGCTTTCCGGATGGAATTTCGGCGTGGAACTGAATCTCGACGAGAGTGGGGAATTCGATTTCGCGAAATAAATTCCCCGACCACTGATGAGTGGAGAATGCCCCCTTCAGATCGGTGAACCATTCAGTCGTTTTTCGGTCTCGCCCGCTGGAACTCCATCGCTCCAGATCGGCCGGGCCGGAATAGCGAAGCGCGCTGCTTGAGGTGTGAACGATGCGCTCGATCGCGTTGCGACGGATGGCCACCGGCTCCAGAAACGGCGGGCAGGAAATGGTGACGTTTTCTTCGTCGATCGCGAGAAGTGCTCCGTCGAGACGGTCTCCGTTTTTGAGAATCACGCGGAACCGCTCTTCCCCCTTGTCCGATTTATCGTTGCCTGAAGAAAAGCGAATGCTCTCGAGTTGTTCCAGGCCGAGAACGAGCGGACGGGAAAAAGG
>JAKSBG010000134.1 GCA_022361255.1 Verrucomicrobiales bacterium | reverse complement strand
CGCCGGAGCGCATCTCGCTCTCTGGCTGGCCCTTCACGATGATTTTGCCAATCCCGATTCCGAGGATCCCGTCGAGCGTGAATCTTCCCGTGTCACTTGCGCGATTGGATTCGCAGGCCCAACCGACTGGTCTCTTCTCAGTGAAATGGATCATACGCACCCGGCCTACCGGCAGCTTTTGAACTACGAACCGGGAACCCCGGCAGAGGAAATGGACGCCGGAAAAAAAGCGAATGTTTCTCCGATCACTTTTGCATCCAAAGATGATCCGCCCATTCTGATTGTGCATGGAGAAGCTGACGTTGTCGTCCCCCTGCGTCACGCCGAAATCCTGGATCAGCGCATGGAGAAAGTCGGGGCAGAGGCAGAACTCCTCGTGATTGAGGGCGGGAATCACTCTGTCGCCGGAGCACGTCACCCCAAAGCTGTAGAGGAAAGCATCGCATTTTTGAAGAAACACCTGCTCGCGGCAGACAGCGAATAAAGATGCCCCGTCCCCACCGCTTTCAGCCTCCCGCATCCGCCACTTGCGGGAATTGACATTTTCTTCCCCGGACGTAACCCTGTCTCACCGCTGACCTTACAGGGTACGGTCATTGATCTAACCCTGTTGCATTTGCACCCAAACATGAAGACTACCCGAATCCTCGCCGCCAGCCTTGTCATCGGACTCGCTGCATTTACCATGAACTCACAGGCAGAACCCGCCGTCGGCGACGAAGCTCCCGATTTCACCCTCACCGGAAGTGACGGAAAAGAATACAAGCTCTCCGACTTCGAAGGCAAACAGGCAATGGTCGTAGCCTGGTATCCCAAAGCCTTCACCGGGGGATGAACAGCCGAATGCAAGTCGCTCCGTGAGAGTGGCAAAGACATCCGGAAGTTTGACGTCGCCTACTTCGCAGCCAGCTGCGACGACGTGGAAACCAATACCAAATTCGCCGAGTCGCTTGATCTGGACTATCCCATCCTGAGTGATCCGGACCGCACCGTTGCGGAGGAATACGGATTACTCGCAGGTGGTCGAAAGGTTCCCAACCGCTGGACTTTCTATATTGGAAAAGACGGCAAAATCCTTCACATCGACAAATCGGTGAAGGCAGGTAACCACGGCGCCGATATCGCCGCGAAGCTGAAAGAGCTTGGTGTCGACGAGAAGTAAGCTTTCGATGGCGGCGACAATCCGGTCGCCGCCGCTTTGTATGTTTAATGAATACAAAAGAGACTCTCCACATTGCGAACCGGACGCTTCCCGTCGATCGGAACGGAAGCTGACCGGGGCCGCTGGACGATGTCGTTTTGTCAGGGAGCTTTCGTTTCCTTCTCTCTGACTTCGACGAGAGCGACACACCCTTCCTTCCGGTTTCAACAGCGCAGCTTTCCGGCCGGGTTCAGGCTGGAGTATCAAATCGCGGGCAGCCCGGGATTTGCAATAAATTCGGGCACGCAGCTGATTGAAGGAAAACGACAAGCGGGATGGGTGCGAAATTTTTCGCACCATTTTCCTTGCCTTTTTCCATGAGGGGTGCGAAAAACTTCGCATGGGAGGAAAACCGGACAAAGAAGCCAAATTCAGCAAGCGCGAAAGCGAAGTAATGGATGTCCTCTTTCAAAACGGCTCTGCCACCGCGCGGGAGGTTTGGACTGCCCTGGGAGAAAGTCGGACCTATTCCACGATTCGGAAACTTCTCAGCATCCTCGAAGAGAAAGGTCACGTGCAGCACACAACAGAAGGGAGCACGTTTGTCTATTCCCCGAAAGAAAAGCGGGAGAAAGCAGCGTCTTCCGCGCTTGGACGACTCGTCGATACTTTCTTCCACGGCTCGGTTGAGGGCGCTGTTTCGAGTCTTCTCGGTGGTGCCAAAGGCGAACTTTCTTCTGAAGAACTCGACCGGATCAGCGCCCTGATCGAAGACGCAAAACAACAGGCTAACAAAGACACCAAATGAACGAACTCCACTTTCTTTCCCCTTTCCCGGTCGAGCTGTTGGTGAAATCCGGCATCGTCATTGCAATCGGATTTGGATTGGCTCTCGCGTTTCGCAAGTCTGCTCCGGATTGGAAGCATCGCATTTTGATTCAATCCTTCAGCGTCGCGATCCTGATTCCGCTCGTCCTGATGCTTCCCCGCTGGGAAGTTCTGCCAGCGCGGCAACCGGCAGCGCTACCGGTATTGCCCGATTCTGACACGGTTGAACAAGTCACCTTTTCCCGGACATCTCCTGCGCCTGCCATTTCCGCGCCGGCCGCGAAGACCAAATGGAGGCCCTCCCTGACCGATACAGTCACCACTCTGTGGCTGGCCGGAATAGCCTTTCTCCTCCTCCGCATGCTCGTGGCAGGAATCCGTCTCCGGAGACTCTCTCAATCCGCAGTGAGACCGTCGAAAAGAATTCGTGAGCTGTTTCAAACAGCGGCGGCGGGAATGGAAACCGGACCCGTTTCTCTTCATCTTTCAGACGAGGTGACATCTCCGTTCTCCCACGGCCTCGTCCGACCAGCTGTCTTTCTTCCTTTCTCCGCTGAAGACTGGAGCGACGAAGAACTGGACATGACTTTCCGTCACGAACTGGCACATGTGAAACGACGGGACGGGCTTGGCGTACTTCTTTCCCGGCTTGTCCTCGCGGTCAACTGGATCAATCCACTTGCCTGGGTCGCAAACCGCTTTGCGATCCGATTTCGCGAAGAGGCCTGCGATGAATCGGTCCTCGCAGCCGGCCATTCTCCCACCGCGTATGCCGGGATGTTGTTTCGTCAGGCCAGCAAAAAGAATGATCGCTTTCTCCAAACCTGCGCCACCGCCATGGCCGAAACCGGAACCATCGAACAACGAATCAAAATGATCCTGAACCCCTCCCGCTCCATTCATCGCAGACCTTCCCACTTTGCCAAACTGGGAGCTGCAACTTTCACCCTGTTATTCCTGATAATTGGATTCGTCGGTTCGCAGACAGTCTCGAACAAGACGTCCCCGATTGAGACCACACTGAAAGAAACCCTCATACCGAGGGTGGAATTTCAAGACACACCTTTGAAGGATGCCCTGCGCTTTCTCGGTCAGAAGGGCGGCGGTCTGAATATCATTTTGAATGCACCGGAATCAGCAGACACAAAAATCACCTTGAGACTATCAAATGTCCCACTGGCGGAAGCATTGCGTTACACCTCTAATCTGGCACAGCTGAATTACCGGGTGGATGCAAATGCGGTAGTAGTGGAGCCTATTGACAAAAAGGACCGTATCAGGAAAGGCTGGGATCGGCAGATAAAACACGGCGATGGACCGGTCGCACAGAAACTTCAATCCATCATCATCCCGTCTATCGAATTCAAGGACACACCACTTCGTGATGCGATCGATTTTCTGGTGCTGAAGAGCAAGGAGCTGGATGACTCAACGGACGACCGGGAAAAGAAAGGATTCAATATTGTCGTGAACGCATCCTCACCGGGCGTGGACTCCGTGATCACACTACGACTAACAAATGTTCCCATCGTCGAAGCGCTCCGCTACACCACCAGCCTCGCAAATCTACAATACTATCTGGACAGCAATGCTGTCGTCATCAGTGACAACCCGGCACCAGTCACCGGAGACCTCTACACCGAGGTCTTTGATGTGGGGCGAACAGCCGCCACCTACTTTCGCAACGCGAATAATGCGAAAGATGCTCTCGAGGCGGCCGGAGTTCGTTTTGGAGAGGGAGGCTCGGCGATCTTTAATGAGGCAACATCGAGACTGATCGTTCGCAATGTGAAAGGTGAATTGGATCTCACCAAAGAGTTCCTCCGGAAATCCGAAGCCGGGCAGCTCCCGATGCCTGCTGCCGAAGGCGCAGACGCTGTTACGCAAAAGCTGGATTTTCTGGTTATTCCCAAAGCAGAATTCAGAGACACCCCACTGCGTGATGCGCTGCAGTTTCTCCAGCAGAAATCCGTCGAGCTCGACTCGGAGTCGGCTCCCGAAAGCAAAGGAATCAATATTATTCTCGAAGAGGGCGACCGCGCGAAAGGAGAAACAGTTACGCTGAAAGTGACTAATGTGTCACTGGGAAACGTGTTGCGTTACGTAGGTGACCAGGCCGGATTCACCTACGAGGCGGAACCGAACGCGGTCGTCTTTCGCCCGAAGAATTAAACGGCGCCTTTTTAACGAACGTAGTCCTTGTAACTCGTGCGCGGGCCAACCGGTTCATTGTCCCGCTCCGGCTTCCACGATGCTTTGGCGTAACGCGAGAGTCGCATCACGATGTCACGGTATTCACCGGCCAGGTTGGTCATTTCGTCAGGATCTTTCTCCAGATCATACAGTTCCCAGGGCAGCCAGCGGTCAGTCCTGACAAGCTTCCAATCTCCGCTCCGGACGGCACAAGCTCCGGGAGTTTGCCAGAACAGATACTTTCTTTCGAGCGCTCGATTCCGCCCTTTTCCCAACCATTCGGGAAGCAGTGAAACGCCGTCCGTTTTTACCGGCTCTGCTCCAGCCGCGGCGACAAGAGAAGGAAAGAGGTCGTAGTGTGCCGTGGGAGTATCACTCGTAGATCCAGCCTTCACTTTGCCCGGCCAGCGAACGATCATGGGTACGCGAATTCCACCTTCGTAGAGACTTCCTTTCGATCCGCGCAAACCTCCCGTCCCGTCAAAGAACGTCACGAGATCATTCCAGTTGCTTCCTTGTGCTCCGTTGTCAGAGGTAAATATAAAAAGCGTCTCCTCCTCGATCTTCAATTCTTTCAAGACTGCGAGAATTTCCCCGACCGCATCGTCGAGACGGGAAATCATTCCGGCGTAGGCAGTGTAGCTGTCTTCGTCGTAAAGGTAGCCTTCACGCGGATCCCGAATCGTGTGTTTCGGAAATTTCCCTTCGTAGGGCTTCTTCGAATCCTCCGGAACGATCAACTCGACGTGCGGAATGATGTAAGGCAGGTAGGCGAAAAACGGCTCTCCGGATTTCGCGGAACTGCGCAGAAATTTCATCGCATGCTCATGCGTGATATCATGAACGTAGGTTCCGCGCTTTCCACCTTCATTCTCCGGCAGCATGACTTTCTCTTCATTGTGCCAAACCCACCACGGATAGAAAAAGTGGGCGTGCACCTGATCATATTGTCCGAAAAATTCATCAAAGCCCTGCCGGTTGGGATGGCCCGGAGTCCCTTCCTTCCCCAGCCCCCACTTGCCGAAACCGCCGGTGCGATACCCCACTTTTTTCAGCTGTTCTGCGAGAGTGAGATCGTCGTCCTCCAGAGTCGCGCCTCCGGGCGTGTTCCATCGAATCGGAGTATGCCCTGTATGCAGTCCGGTCATGAGAACGCTTCGACTCGGAGCACAGACCGATGAACCTGAGTAGGCGTTTGTGTAGCGCATGCCTTCTGCCGCCATCCTGTCGAGATGAGGAGTTTTGATTTTCTCCTGACCGTAGCTTCCCAGATGCCCGTAGCCGAGGTCGTCAGCCATCAGTAGAATGATATTTGGCGGTTCGGATTCAGCGATGGCCTGCGAAGGATCCAAAAGAAAAACGAATGCGGCAAAAAAGACCGGACAGCAGTTGAGCTTCATAGTTGCAGAAAGAATGAGTTCCCTACCAAAGCAAAAACACGCTTTCCATTGCACGACACTTTCGCTACGGAATCATGTCATGACGAAATCGATTCTCTGGTGCCCTCTCCTCATTGCCATTTCTCTTGCTCCGCTCGCTGCGAACGAGAAGAAGAAAAAGCGCAAGCCGCGCCCTGCCCCGGTGGTCTCCCCGACGATCCACGACGACGGGACCGTCACCTTTCGCATTCAGGCCCCCCATGCGGAATCCGTATCTGTCTCCGGCGAAATGACAGAAGGACGCCTCGAACTCGTTAAAGGCGAAAAGGGAATCTGGTCGGCGCGAACCGACCCCATCAAACCGGGGATCTACGGGTACAGCTTTTCGGTCGACGGTTTGAAAATGCTCGATCCCGGAAATCCGGAGGCAAAACCGGGGCGTTCGCCGAAAACAAGCATTCTCCACATACCCGGAGACAACCCTTTCGATTTCCGTGATGTCCCGCACGGAACCGTGCACTACCATGCTTATCACTCGGATCCGATCGACCGCTTTCGCGAGATGCTCGTTTACACTCCACCAGGATACGAAGCCGGAAGCGACTCCTATCCACTACTCGTCCTACAGCATGGGCACAGCGACAAATTTTCCAGCTGGACCGGATACGGAAAAGCCCACTGGATACTCGATAACCTGATCGCCGATGAAAAAGCTGTCCCGATGGTTGTCGTGATGCTGGACGGCCATCCGATCCCGGAATCTTATGGAAACGGCCGATCACCCGAAAACACAGAAGAGCTGCGCAAAGATTTGATCGAGGCGGCCCTCCCCATGGTGGAGGCGAACTACCGAATCAAAAAAGGACGGGAGCACCGTGCAATTGTCGGGCTCTCGATGGGCGGATTGCATTCCCTAACCATCGGATTCAACGAACTGGATACCTTTTCTGCAATCGGTTCATTCAGCGGTGCGATTCCGGAAGGGTCAGCTATCCAACACGCCCTGAAAAATCCTAACAAAACCAACGACTCTCTTGACCTTCTCTGGATCGCATGCGGAGAAGACGACTTTCTTCTCGAAGAAAACAGGAAGCTGATAGAAATGCTGAAAGAAAGTGGCATCGAGTATGAATGGCACCTCACCGAAGGCGGTCACAGCTGGCCGGTTTGGCGGGACTATCTTGCAGAATTTGTGCCGCTGTTGTTCCGGTAGGACTCCTTCAGCACCTGTCCATTTCCAGCTCGATTCGACACCTCTCTATTTTCGTGAAACCTTCCGAACACGCGTTACCCCATTCACCGTTCTCACTTCACCACCAAGAAACAGAACCTGAAGCGTATCCCCCTCCCTCCAGCTACCCGCGACAACACTCCCCTGACTGGGAAAGGAGACCACCGAAGTAACCGTTCTTGGAGTAAGGTTTTTCTGAGACCGCTTGAAGACAAAATTCACCTGGATTCGCGGATCTGTTCCTCCGCTGATGCCGGTAGGTCCGCTAATAGCATCAAACTCGAAATACTTGCCTTGGAAAGACTCCGCATCTTCCTCTTCCACGGTAACGGGTGATCGAGTGATCTTCCCGCGCTCACCGCTTTTCGTTTTCGCAACCAGCGTCTCAATGATCTTTCCCTCACCCTTTTGGACCAGCTCCATCGCCTTCTCCCGAATGGAACTTTGATCAAAGAGGCCGGAGGCCGAATTCACCAACTCCCACCCCTGCAGGAAAGAGAACTCCATGACCTCGAGGCGAATGCTGACATCATGCGTTCCACCATACCTGGCGAGAAACAACTCCACCCTTGTCAGCTGGTGAATCGTCTGGACCACCTCGAGAATTCGCGTTTCGGGATCAAACCCCACGGATGCCCCTTCCCCGAATTCGACCCCTTCCTTCTCCAACCATTCCTGAATCCCGGACACTTGAACGGCAGGATACGAATTCGTGAAAACGGAAGAAGGAACTCGATAGTGAGCTCGATAGAATTTCTTTCCTACCCTGTCCAGATCCGGAAGCCTCTCATAGCGCGCAAATACCTCCGGTCGTAGAATCTCATCCATCGCGGGCTTGCCCCCGGGAAGCTCGACCGCAACTTTCTCTTCCTCTTCACCAAACTCGAATCCGGATTCCTGAGCATGGAGAAGAGGTGCGCAAACATTAATCGCAGCTAACAGAAACACCAACCTCATGACTCCGGGGGCGCCTCTGCTTTGACGATGAGATATCGAAACCTCGAAGTTTCCGCCTCCGCCACCTTCCAGCTTCCGGCCACAACATAATCACCGAGTTCAATAATAAGGCTGGCATCTACCGCAAAATCCTCCACCACTCCCGCCTGCGCTTCCCGCTGATTCTCCCGATAAGCCAAAACGAGGTCGGCAGTGCTACCGTCAGCACTCAAAACCACATCGGTTTCCAGCAGCGCGCCGTCATCTCCTTTTTCTGTCTTGCTTCTCATTCCGCTGTGCGTGGACAACGCCATTGCTTCGATCAGCGCAACCTCGTTCCGCTTCGCCGCTTCGAACAAGGCATCGCGTTCCGGCGTGTGATCAGCTTCCCCGCTCAACGTTCGCTGGAGTTGGAGATGGAACGCTTCCTCCACCTCGTAAATCTCAGCATAGACAGAAATGGGGCGCGCCGGTCCCGAGCCAATGACGCTCAAATACGCTTCCACCAATTCCATCTGCTCCATCGGCAAAACGACAACCAAAGCCGAATCGGACGGGTAGTAGCGCGCAAAGTGATTTTCGCCAAATTCAATGCCCGCGTCTTTGAGAACGCTTTCGGCAGTTGGCTTGATCCGCTTTGCCCTGGAGTGATCTGCGGGATCGGCGAAAGGATCAACCACGTTTCCAGCGGGATCCTGATCCGAACTGGGGAACGAAGGAGGAACAGCGAAACATTTTGCCCACAACCCTTCTCCGATTTCCCGTGGCTCAAAAAAGCGAATTGTCCCAAGCCCCTCCTCGTGGACGGTAACAAATTCCCGATCAATTTGCAGCTGCTCTTCACCGGACTCTTCACAGCCAGAGAAAAGCACCAGAAAAAAAGCAGCAATGGCAAATCGTCCCTTCATTCCCATCTACCCTACCATAAGCGGATTGGACATTCCGATAGGAAAACGCCCCCCACCGGACGCAAACGAGGAACCGAAAGAATTCGATTCCAGGGAAGTGCTGCGTAGAATCGAACTCACTCTTTTTTCCCTGACAAAACCATGATCCCAGTTCCTTCCCGCCGCCAGTTTCTCGCTTCCGCCGCCGCAGCAAGCACCGGCACTGCCTTGAGCTCCATCGCTCAAGGTGAAAGAGCCATGTCCGTAGCCGTAATCGGTCACACCGGACGCGGAAATTTCGGGCACGGTCTCGACACGATGTGGTTTCAAGTTCCGGGGACAGCGGTCACCGCAGTTTCCGACCCGGACGAAGCGGGACTCAAAAAAGCGAAGGAAAAACTCAAGCTCGGCGATGACGTCACCTTTTCGGACTACCGGGTTATGCTGAAAAAAACGCAACCGGATCTCGTTGCGGTATGCCCGCGTCACGTGGATCAGCATGCCGAGATGGCAATTGCCGCCGCGCATTCCTCCGCCAAGGGCATCTATATCGAAAAGCCGTTTTGTCGTGACCTCGACGAAGCAGATCGCATCGTCGCCGCCTGCAGAGAAACAAACACGAAACTGGCGATCGCCCACCGGAACCGCTACCACCCGGTCCTCCCGGTAATCCGAGACCTGATCGCTGACGGCACGATCGGAGATCTCCTCGAAATTCGACTTCGGGGAAAAGAGGATCAACGCGGAGGGCTACTCGACCTCTGGGTTCTCGGATCCCACCTTCTCAACCTGGCACATTTCTTCGCCGGGAATCCGACCGCCTGTTCTGCAAGCGTTTACCGCGACGGGAATATCGTCACCGCCGAGGATGTAGCGGAAGGGTCTGAAGGGGTGGGCCCTCTCGCCGGAAACGAAGTCCACGCGCGCTGGGAAACCGAAAGTGGAACCCCCGTTTTCTTCGACTCCATTCAAAATGCCGGCACGAGAGAAGCCGGCTTCGGCCTGCAGCTGGTCGGGACGAAAGGCATCATCGATCTGAGAGCAGATCGTGAGCCGCTTGCTCATATCCTGACAGGCAATCCCCAAAACCCGACCGGCGGAGAAAGAAAGTGGATTCCGATCACGAGTGCAGGAATCGGAAAACCGGAGCCGGTCGCCGACATCAAACGCCTCGTTGGCGGTCATCTCGCGCCCGCCACCGATCTCATTGCTGCGATCAAGGAAGACCGCCCGACACTCTGCAATGAGGAAGACGGACGCTGGATCACGGAAATGATTCTCGGCGTTTTCGCGTCTCACCGCGAAGGTGGAAAAAGAGTATCCGTGCCGTTGAAGAACCGGACGAACGCCTTTGTAAGCTGGTAGCCGCGAAGGATAGGCAATTTCGCGCGGCGATCTCCTGTCCGCCCGGCGATCGACCGCGGCCACCTACTTCTTCTTTTTCTTCGGCGCCTCAAAGAGGCTGTCCACCCCGTCCGGCACGGTTCGCCCTTCGTCAAAAATCTTGACCATCTCCGCAACTACCTCCGGGTTCTGATCCGCAACATTGCTCTCCTCCGCGATATCCAACTCGAGATCATACAGCTCCACTGTCGTCTGATTCGGCTTCTGCGTTTTCAAGCGGTGGGCTTTCCATTTTCCTTTTCGAACCGCCTGCCATCCCCCGCCGCCGGAAACTTCCCAGTAGAGGTGATCGTGTTTGGCCTGCCTGTCGTTTTTGCCCAACAGGCTGGGGAGAAAACTCACGCCGTCTATCCCTTCCGGAACTTCCGCACCGGTCAGCTCGGCAACAGTCGGCAGCAAATCCCAATGAGCCGAGATGTGATCTGTCCCGGAACCTTCCGCAATCCTGCCGGGCCAGCGCGCAATCATCGGACAACGCACCCCGCCTTCCCAGAGGTGAAACTTGATTCCCCGATACGGACCGTTTCCATCAAAGAACTCCGGATCGGCCCCGCCCGCGGAAGTCGGACCGTTGTCGCTGGAGAACATCACCAGCGTATTCTCCGCCAATCCTAACTCATCCACCAAATCAACAATTCTCCCGACATCCCGATCCAGCCTCGACACCATCCCGGCGAAAGCGGCATGAGGCTTTTCCTGGTAAATGTAGTGCTGCCCGCCCGGCGTTCCATAAGGTTCTTTTTCCTCCACTTTCCCAATCCACGGATCAAGTGAATCAGCGGGAACATCGAGGTCGACGTGCACCAGCGTATAGGGAACGTAGAGAAAAAACGGCTCCTCCCTGTTTTCATAGATAAATGTCAGGGCTTCCCGGGTAAACTCATCATGGCTGTAGTGAGTGCGGAATTCCGGATTGCCCGGATACAGTTTCTTCTGATCATGCTTCCACATAAACGGCGGATAGTGACTGTGGGCATTTCGCTGATTCAGATATCCGAAGAAATAGTCAAAACCCTGATCCCAGGGCACTCCCGTCGTGCCCTCCTCCCCGACACCCCACTTTCCGATCGCGGCAGTTTTGTATCCGACTTCCTGAAGCACTTCGCCGATCGTCACGTCTTCGGGAAGCAGGGGGCCGTCCCCGTTGCTACGAACCCGCGTATGCCCGGTGTGCTGACCGGTCATGAGACAGCTCCTCGTCGGCGCACAGGACGAGCTACCCGAATAGTGCTGCGTGAACTTCATCCCCTCCGCCGCCAACTGGTCAATGCGCGGCGTCTTCAGCAACTTCTGCCCATAGCATCCGACATCACCGATACCAAGATCGTCCGCGAGAATGTAAATGATATTCGGTTTCTCGACAGCGAACAGGCTCGCGCCGAAAAAACAGAGGAGGGTGAGAAAAATTCGGATCATGATGGAATCGGGTTGCTTCTACTTTGTTACACAAAATCAGAGGGACGCGTGAATGTCCGCAAACAGATGCCGATAGTCGCGCACATTCTGTTTTATTTCAGAATCCAATCGAGCGGGATTACGGGAATTCGATGTTTTCCGGAAGATAGATTTTGCGGGGAAAGGTCACTTCAACAGGTTCAGTTCGTTCCACAAAATCAGGGTTCTCCTCCAGATTGAGATTGAAAGGTCTCGCTACACTGTTCCCCGCCAGGTCTTCCAATCCGGGATCAACGATTACCCGGAACGAATCGAGCTTTCCTGCCGAATAAGGAAACTGAATGCGGTTTTGTTCGACAGCGAAGGCGATTGCTTTCTCCCCGATAAAAATCTGAACCCGCCGCCGCGCCGACTCGGGATCGAGCACCTCCCCGGTATGAATGATAGCAACAGGCTGCCCTTCGCCGTTCATCCCGTATCCACTTCCCCAGGATACCGGATCGGGTTGTACCTCATCCATTTTTCCCGCTTTGAATTCTTTCATCAGCGGACCTGCCAGTATCCCGCCCGATTCCGTTCTCCACTCCGGGGAGATTTCCAGTCGATACTTCCGCCCCTCCTCGAGGACAGGCCCTATTTCAAGGTTCAAGTTTACGCCCGGCTTCTGCCTTCCCGGATGAAACCACACCGTCATCCGCGTGAACGTCTCATCCCAAAGTTCGACCTCCCGAAACGGCTCCGGAACTTCTGCTTTTTCCCTGCCCTCAGAGTCAATTTCAACGAGACGCAAATACCGAAAGGCTTCGCCACGCTCCATCGGCTCGGAAAAGTGAAGATAGAACTTCAGGTGATTGGCCGGGACCTTGTCGACGTTCGGTTCGATTCGGAGGGTGGCCTTCTCTTCAGAAACGGCCGAACTCAGAAAAAAGAAAAAGAACCCCGGCAGGAGAAGCCAGCGCCCGGCCGCCCGATTCTGCACACTACCCAATCCTGATATCATCTGCACTTTACAGATCCTCTGCCCGGGCAGGCCGGAGCCTGCCCCTCCGCAAAACGATTACTGAACTCAGGGCAGCGTTACCAGTTCCACCGCGTGGGGAGCTTCGGCATCTTCGGGATCCGTTTCGCGCATGACAACAACCTCGGCATTTTCAAGCTGGCTGACCAGCACGGCACCGAAGAGCTCGTCGACAACTTCCATTCCTTTGGCATCAGGACCATTCGGGGCCTTCACATTCCGGCGTGGTGCATTCTCGTTGATTGTTTCCGCCTCATCAGCCTCGAGGTATTCGAGCTTGACCCGGGCGGCCCAGAACTTGCTCGGCCCGAAGAGGTTCTCCTTGAATCGCTGGGTATTCGTCACGAGCCATTCCTCACCGTCCTTTTCGTAAATGAACATATCCCGCGGGCGATTCCCACTCCCGAGTTCGACCACACTGGTTCCCTTGATCTTGTTCCCCGTCTCAATCTTTTCGAGCGGGAACTTCGCGATCGGGGTGCAGGCAAACGCCCCCACAACGAAATGCTCTCCGTCCTCTTCCCAGGGAATAAAACTCTGGATCGGGGCCTTCGTCTCCCACTTACGGTGCGCAACATGATAGGTCTCCGCCGAAGCAAAGCGGGCGTTTTCCCCATGCTCCAGCGGAGTCGGGATTTGGAAAATCTTGTTCGCAAATTCCTCCGACGACTGACCAGCAACAATGACCGAGTCACCACCCCAGGCGAGGTCCGTCACGTTGCGCAACTTCGCATTCTCCGACGAGGGAAGATTCATCCTCACAAAACTGCGGCCCGACAAATCGGGAACCTCGATCTCCCCGGTGCCTGACAGAGCCAGAATCGCAGGCTTGTTCCCGGGGCGCTGATTCACAGAGAACCACGTTTTCCCCGAGGCCGGATTCACCGCCATATCGACCACAAGCACACTTTCCGCACCACAAGCCTTCGCCAGCGCGCCTTCAATATCATCGACACGCTTTGCCAGTTTCACGACAGGTCCGAGGTCACCGGTTTCCACCGCGACGACAGAAGCCGACCTCGGATCTGAAATCAAAAGCAGCCCATCCGGACCGAACGCAATTTTCCCGACCGACTGCAACTCAAGCCCCCCGGTTTGCGCATTCTTGAGCGGAGAGGCGGATGCCAACGTTCCGGAACCGAGTGTCAGTGCCGCAACGAGCACGAGAGATTTGATTTTCATGAATCCCACTCTGGCAGATAGCCCTCGCCCTGCACAAGACCCTCCTCATACGTGTTGCTGCCACCCCGCACCGATCACGCCAGTTTTTCCCCTTCCCTCCGGCAGGCGACCTTCTCTAGTCTGCCAGAATGAAAACACCGCAACCCTCCCGTCGACGCTTTCTCCAATCCGCCGCTGCCGGTTCCGCTGTGCTGGGATTCCCGGCCATCACCAGTTGCCAGTCGCCCAACTCGAAGATGAACCTGGGCATGATCGGAGTCGGAGGCAGGGGTCGATCGCACGTCAAGGCAGCGCTTGATCTGGAGGAGCCTATCGTCGCGATGGTCGATGTGAATGAGAACAATCTTGGCGCCGGCCTCAAGCAGGCTCCGAAAGCACGCAGCTACAAAGACTTTCGCGACTTCTTCGGACAGATGGACGACATCGATGCGGTCTTTGTTTCGTCAACGGAGCACACCCACGCCTTTGCGACCCTTCCCCCGCTGAAGGCCGGCAAGCATGTCTACTGCGAGAAACCACTCACCCGCGACGTCCACGAATGCCGCATCATCACCGAAGCCGCCGCCAAAGCCGGAGTGCAAACACAGATGGGAACACAGGTTCACTCTTCCGAAAATTTCCGGCGTGTCGTTGAAGCCATCGAGTCAGGGGCGATCGGTCATGTTAAAGAATGCCATGTCTGGACGAGCCGGGCCTGGGGCTGGCAAACGGAAGAAGAGGCCAAAGCAAACAAGGACATCATTTACACACCTGACACACCTACAAGAGCGATGCCCGTTCCCGACGGACTCGACTGGGATCTCTGGATCGGGCCCGCACCGCACCGCGATTTTCACGAATTCTACTTTCCCGGCCCGCGCTGGTATCGCTGGTGGGATTTTGGCAACGGAACCATGTCCGACCTCGGCAGTCACCGCAATGACCTTCCTTTCTGGGCGCTGAAGCTCGACGCACCTCTCACGATTGAACCGCTCTCCGGACCCAAGCCTCATCACGACATCGCCCCGGCGACGATGTCGGTGAAATATACCTACGGAAAACGCGGCGAACTTCCGCCCGTCGAACTAACCTGGTATCAGGGCAACGTGAAGCCGAAGATCTGGAACGAAGGCGGCATCCCGCAGTGGAAGGAAGGTTGCCTCTTCATCGGTGAAGAAGGCATGCTGCTGGCGGACTACGGAAAGAATCTGCTCCTTCCGGAGGACAAATTCGAGAAATTCGAACGACCCAAACCCTACATTGCTCCCTCTCCCGGGCAGCAGGCCGAATTCATTCTTGCCTGCAAAGGCGAAGGCCCGCAACCGCTCTGTCACTTCGGCTACGCCGGTCCTCTCACCGAAGCAAACCACCTCGGAAACGTCGCCTACCGCGCGGATCAGAAGTTGGAATGGGACGCCGAGAACATGAAATTCCCCAACGCACCCGAGGCGGAGAAATTTCTCGGTCGAGAGTATCGCGACGGATGGAGTCTTGCGTGACCCGACAGGGGCAGATCAAAGACTCGACGGGGTCAGGTTAACGATCCCCACCTTTACCTTAGACCAAAATGTCTCCCGCGTATGTGCGGAAGATTCCGGTTGTTTCAATCCGGGATTCCGGCAAACTTACCGTCCTTCGCGAATTCAGCTTGCCCTCACCTCAGTGATGGCCGGCATCGGTCGATCACGGCACAACTTATCGCAAAGTGCCTCTTTCTCCGAACGCGATCGCTTTTAAACCCTGCCTTTATCCTATGAAAAAAACAAACCAACGAATTGCTGCAGCTGTCGGAATCCTGACGCTCGGCATTTCCCTACCTGCCACAGCCCAGGACGCACCTCCTGAGTCGCCGAAACCTGCTGCCAAGGAAGCCGCTCCGGCTGCAGCACCTGCCGCTCCCACAAACAATGTTGTGCTTACTGTAGATGGAACCCCGATCAAGGAGAACGACGTCCGGGAGATGATGATCTCACGCTACGGACGCCAACTCCAGCAGATGCCACCTGAGCAACTTGCGATGGTTCAGCAGCAGATGCAGCAGATGATTCTCACGGATCTCATCTCAAAAACACTTCTCCTCAACGCAGCTGAGAAAGAAGGTTTTGAAGCGTCTGAAGAGGACGTTGCCAAAGAAATTGAAGAAATCTCCGAGCGCATTCCGGAAGGCCAGACCTTCGAGGATTTTGCCAAATCTGCCGGTGTCGATATTAATCGCATCAAGAGCCAGATCGCTGACGACACGAAGATCCGCAAGCTGATCGACAAGGTTACCGAAGATATCAAAAAGCCGGCCGAGGAAGACGTGAAGAAATACTACGACGAACATCCTGATGAGTTCAGCCAGAAGGAATCTGTAAGCGCTTCCCACATTCTTCTTTCAACTCAGGAAGCCGCAGACGACGCGGCGGTTGCCGAGGTGAAAGCGGAAGCGGAAAAATTGAAAGCCCAACTTGGCGAAGAGGACGGCAAGAGCTTTGAAGAACTCGCAACCGCTCATTCCGACTGCCCCAGCAAAGCACAGGGCGGAAGCCTCGGTGAATTCGGTCGCGGTCAGATGGTCCCCGAATTCGAGGAAGCTGCCTTCTCCCAAAAGGTAGGTGAAGTGGGAGAGCCGATCAAAACTCAATTCGGCTATCACATCATCAAGGTGACGGAGAAAAAGGAAGCGAAGAAAATGCCCTACGCAGAGGTTCAGGAGGAACTGGCAACGAACCTCTTTGAGCAGGCCAAAGGCGAAGAGGTGAAGAGCTACCTTACTGAACTCCGCAACAAAGCAAACATTGTGAATCCGAATCAACCGGTAACACCTCCGGGGGAATCACTGCTTCCGAAGCCCGCTCAGGAACCACTTCCCGGAGATGCACCGCAGCAGTAGTCTCCTGCCCTGAACTATTTTCTCACGAGGCGCGCCGGAATTTTCCCGGCGCGCCTTTTTTGTGCCCTGACAGGTCAATCTGGCGCCGAAGACTGAAGTTGTCTTGTCAGGGCAAGGATACGCCCGACGAGCCGCTCCTCGATGGACGGATCCCAGTGAGCGGGGTGTATCGAAGAGCGAACGTATCGCATTGCCCCGCCCCCTTCATAGCCCCCTTCTTCAAGAACTCTCCTGCTCGGAATATAGGTCATGACATCATTGCTGTATCCGGCCACCCAAACGGGAGAACGGGTCAGTTCGCCAAGTTCGTCTTTCAACCGGAGCGAGTAGTCCACGACAACCTCACCACCGATCGTGACCATGGTAAGCTGCGAGCCAAACCGGATCACCTGAACGGGCACCGGATAATCTACCGGAAGGCCAGCATCCGAATCCATCGCATCCAGCAGAAAGCGGGCAAATCTCGCATCATAAAAATCTTTCGACTCCGCCCGTTTCTCCAATTCTTCTCTTGTCGGGTGTTCCTGATAGGGAATTCTCTCCCAGGCAATCGCAGCATGCAGAGAGCCGCCCAATTCGACAGCCGGAGTCTCGAGTCCCGCTTCAATGGCAGTCGCCATGCTGCGACCGTGACGCTGCGCGTAGTGCAGCATTCGGCGCGGATACGGATTCTGATCACCGGAACATCCGTTCACAAACATTGCGACAACTCCGGGATGATCCTTTTCGAAATACTCCTGTGCGTATCCCGGCCAGTCCCCGGAGAACTCCATGCCGGACAAAACCGTGGCGTGGCAGGAGTATCCGAACAACACCGCAACGAGCTCTTTCTCTGTTCCCTGGCGAACCTGAAGGAGCGGAACCTCATGGTCAACGGGAGCATCGGGGTTGGGCTTATTCCTCCAGTCACCCGGTCCAACAGGAGTTCTCCGATTCATCGCAAATCCGCAGCGTGCCCGCGAATACGACAAGGCTGACGGAGCCAGATTCTTTTCCGCCTCCGAAAGCAGTTTCTCCACCGTCTCGATGAGACTTTCCCCGTATTCATCCGTCTGCCGGACCCGCATGTCAGCTTCCTCCTCCGGAATCTTTGAATAGGCCGGGCTTCGCGGACCGCCACCGGGTGGCTGGTAGGTTCGGATCATCGGACCGCTGTGAGTGTGTGATGCATTCAAGAGGAGCGACTCCGGCTGAATCCCGAATTTTTCTTCTGCAACCTTTTCCACTTTCTCCCGAAACGGTTTCGGCACGCCGATGAGATCCATTGTCACAATCGCAAGCCGGTCCCCGGAAGAGTCCTCTACAAGAAGCAACTTCATGTAGAGCGGCTGTTGGACACCTTGCGACGGCCCTTTCCGCGCCGCGTAGCCACCCATCCACAACGATTTTTCCGGAGTGATATCTGCCGTGGCGACTCCCGCTTTCCACGCCCCTTCGCCAACCACACTTTGAGTCAGCATCAATACACTAACTAGACCACAAAGTGAAATGACCGGAAATCGATTTACTTTCATGCTGGCGATTGTAGCGAGCCCCTTTCATCCGGTCTCTCCCGTGTTCATGGCCGGGGTAGCAAACTGCGCGAAAGCGCCGAAAACTTTCAAGCATATTTCAGGCCCGCCACCCGGTTCATCGCTTTCCGGCAATCGATGCGTAAAAAACCGGCAATGAGTGCACAGGACCGCCGGGGAGAAACCCTTTTCAGTAGACCATTCCGCCAATCGTGACGTTTGTTTGGACATGGCAATTGAACACCACCCGCTCATTGACGAATTTCCTGAAGACCACGAAGCAATTCATCACCTGAAAACGGAAAACGCCCACTTCCGAAAACTCATGGATGAGTATGAGGCTGTCGACAAAGAAGTCTACCGGATGGAAGAGGGAATCGAAACACCGGAGGATGCTGTTCTCAATGAAGAGAAGAAAAAGCGACTCGATTTGAAAGATCAGATCGCGGCGATGATTCGCAACGGCACCCCCTGAACCGTCACCGGCGAACTTCTATTTCTCCGAAAATGCAAACTCCGCAAAAACCGGACAATGGTCTGAGGCCATCGGTTCGTCGATTACGTTTTCGGATACGACCCGGAAAGATTCCCCGGGACGGTAAAATATGTAATCAATCCTGTTTCGTGGTTCCTTTGACGGAGCCGTAGGTGCAAGCGGTTCGCTCCCGGCGTGCTTCCATTTTTCTTCGAGAATCGCGACCGGGTCCGAGCCGGGAACGGAATTCATGTCCCCCGCGAGAATTGTCGGAATATTGTCAGCAAAGAGTTGATTGATGGCCTTTGCCTGTTCAATTCGGTCCTCTTCCAGATTGTGCTGAAAGTGCGTACTGATAAATCGAAACGGTTTTCCATTTATCCCTTCCATCGTGACGGCAATCGCAGCCCGGGGATAGGTCGTCTTTTCCGGAGTCGCCTCCGTGTAGGGCAACGGATGGATCAGAACATCGAGTATCGGTAACTTTGTCAGGATAGCGTTTCCATAGAGTCCCCCCTGGTAGTGCTGGGTCGGCCCGTATCGCACCGCCATCCCGGTCAGTTCTCCCAGCTTGCGGGCCTGATGAACTTTTCCCGAACGCTCCACAACGACATCCACTTCCTGAAGCGCTACAATATCGGGTTGGGATTCATTGATGACCCTGGCGAGCCTTTCGATGTCGTAGACACCATCATTCCCCTGGCCGTAGTGGATATTGTAGCAGAGAACCCGCAGGTGTTTCGCTTCCTCCCCCGAGGCCGGAACGAGAGTCGACAGGAAGGCAAAAACCAGAGCAAAAATGGAAAACGTTTTCATCGTTGGAAAAGTATAGCAGTTAGTCAAAAAACGGGAAGAGACGCTTCAGCTGGTCCTTCGAAGGCTTCGATCCGTATTCACAAAGCTCAAATGCTTCGGCATGCTTGACTGCTCTTCCGCCTTCTTCCCCGTACCACTCGATTAGCGATTCACGATGCTTTTCCGCGATGCGCCCATGCCGATTCGACCAGCTCCTCTTTAAAAACTCGACCCGCCTGACCGGGTCATCTCCCCACCGCTTTTTCCGGGTTTCCGGATTCCCGAGCGCACCTCCCTCATATACCTGAGATTCAAGGGCATCCAGGGCCTCCACTTTTTCATCGAAGACATCGTCGATAGAAACCGCAACAGTAGGCGTGAACGGATAGGGCTTCGTGAAATTGTCGGGGAAAAAGAAGAACGCCGGATTTTTCGTGAGCCTCGGGGTATCGGGGCAGAAATTCGGAACCATCACCATGAAAGCCGCGTCCTGAACTAACAAACCGACATTTCTGTGATCGGGATGATAGTCATACGGGCGGTGCGAAAACACGAGGTCGGCCTTCCACTCACGGATCAGACGCACGAGCTTCTTCCGGTTTTCCAGTGTGTGAAGCAGCTCGCCATCGTGGATGTCGAGCACTTTCACCTCCGTCCCCATTCGCCTTGCCGCCTCCTGCACTTCGGCAGTGCGCCTTTTGGCGAGTTCCCCTCCTGACATTTCCCAGTGCCCGATATCGCCGTTTGTGCAGGCGACCAACAGCACCTTGTGCCCCCGTTTGGCGTATTTGATCGCGGTCCCGCCCATTTGAAACTCCGGATCATCGGGATGAGCACCGAAGGCGATGATACGAAGCGGCTCCGGAGCTTTTTCCGGTTCCTGCGCGATTGCACTACCAAAGGAAACGAGACAGAGAACCAACAAAGAGAATAGAGACCGAACCATTTGCATTCTCCCATCGTTTCGATTTCCCGTTTGCCTGAGAAGAAAAAAATCTACCGTAATGCTGTGGTCATGTGACCTGTAGATAAATAGGCACGGTTTCGTGAAAAACGACGCAAACCGATACCTGATGAATCGCCTCGATCGCTTCTATCAAAAAGCCTGTTCGGTTATCCCCGTCCTGTTTTTTCCGCTTGTTCCGGTTTCCTGCGAGAAAGGAATTTCTGAGAACGAGGTCACCCCGCCCGGTCCTGCGCTTTCGGAAACAGCCTTCCGGTTCGACCGGTATTCCGGAACCACCGTTCGGTCTCAGGAGCAGGCCGAATCTCTGATCGTTTCCCGTTACGGAAACGCACCGACGAGAGGTGAGATCGCTCCCAACCTGCCCATGATCGCTGCAAAAACGGAGAATACGACACGATTGCATGACATCATTACTGACAAGCCTGCCGTAGTCATTCTCGGCAGCTGCTCCTGCTCACAGGTCGACCTCTACTACGAAGACTTCAAAAGGCTTTCAGCTCAATACCGTGACCATTTTGATTTCCACTTTATCTATATACGGGAAGCCCATGCAGAAGGAGGATTCCTTCCCCGTATGGAACGGAACGGACAGCCTTTGAACCTGAAGCCGCTACCCGACGCAATGACTCTTCAGAATCGTAAAAAACAAGCCGGCACACTCCCTTCCCAACTCGGAGATCAGTTTCAGATTTGGGTAGACAGCATGGACGACGAATGGGCCGTTCGCTGGAGCGCCTGGCCCGGCAGGGCTTTTGTCGTTGGCACGGACAAAAAGGTCATTTACTGCGGTGGTCCCGGTCCGTTTTACTTTCATGTCTCGAAGGAAGGATGGCACCAGCCTCCGCCGGAGTTTCTCGAAACCCTGTTTCGCCGCGCCCCCTTTGATGACTTCAGTCTGGAGGAATTTCTCGAAGAGTCGTCCCGGTGAACAGCTGAGAGCGGCCTCCCTGTTTTTTACTCCCGGGAATCACCAAAAGCATCTTCATACACCTGGCTGATCGCCATCGAGGCCCAGGTTCCTGTCAGGAAAGCTCCGACGTAGAAGAGAAACAGCCCGAGGAAGGATAGAGAGGTCACAATGAAATAAAACAGTATGATCTTCAGCAAGTTTCCCCGGCAGGCCCGCCAGGCATTCGACAGTGCCTTTTTCCACGGCCAGTCGCAGTCGACAATCAGGAGGCAGGCAAGGTAGCCCAGCATGCTCAGAATTCCCCCGACTACCACGAAGAACAGGAACAATAAAATCGATATCGAAGCCGCCAGAACGATTGCCGTTTCGTCACTGCCCCCGCCCTCTTCCACGTAAATAACGATTCCGAAGAATGCCGCAACGGCGAAGATGATTACAATAATGATTGGCGATACCAGGACCAGATTCAGGATCGCTAGATTACCGAAACCGCGCTTGAAGCCGAAAAAGAGATCATCGATCGACGCGGTCTCCCCTCTCATCCGGCGCAAGACATACCAGTTGAAGCCCACGAGAATGGGGAACATCAGGAAAAAAACAGTCACCCCCAGTTGACTCGCTACACTGTACATCACAGCCATGAGCGCATACATGCCGACGAACGGCCAGAAATCGGACTTCATCAGCTCCCACGCCCGCCCGAGGCTGGATCGGATCTGAATTCGGAAACCGTCCCGTAGCACGGCTTCGCGAACCGGGATATCCTCTTTCTCAACGACGGGCTGGAGAACATTTCCACCCGCTGCGGTTCCTCCGGTTCCCTCCACCTGTCTTTCTCTCGGTGGCACGGGCGGAGGGGTCGGGCGCGCCCCGGAGGCAGGCAACAATTCAGTCGTCTTCAGCGGGGCCCAGTCGCTCATTCCCTCTTTCCACACGAGCGACTCCTCTGTGATTTCCGCTTCAGCAAGCAACTGCGATATCGCAGCAGGCTCCACCGGCCCTTTTCTCTCACCGTCCTTTTCGTAAAACCAGGTTTTCTCGTCGCTCATTGATGCAAGGTAGCACAAAAATCACTTCATTCTCCGCGAAGGGACGCTGCCTGAAGCTGGATCATTTTTTCCGCGAAGCGCCTGCCGATTTCATTCTGACTTGGCGTATCGATATGCACCTTGTCTCCGATGTGACCGGACAGATCGCGTCCGTCGACACCTGCGGTGTGAGGCAGTTCTTCCGGAAGAGCGAGCAGCTTTTCATTGATAGCTCTTCGCAAACCCAAATCATCACGCAGCTCCAGAATCGTGGTCACAACAAAAGGCAGCTCCGGCTCATCGAGATCCTTTCGCAGCCCGGTAATCATGGTATGCAGCGAATTCGTGTACGCCCCGATTCGATCTTCTTTTGCGTCGGCCTCGCCCTGCAGCCAGATCGCGCCGGCGACTCTTGTTTTCCCTTCCGGTCCTTTTGAAACGGCCAGCCGCGCCCGGCGAACCGCATCCTCATACAGCCTCGCTCCAGGTTGCCAAAGCGCTATCCGGGTCCCCCCAACCGCACAGGGAATGAGCCCAATTCGCGTATCGGGATCTTTCGCCGCCATCGCTTCTCCGAACGCCAGTCCCGGCCCGACGCCCGCATTGTCGTGCCCTTCAAATGTTTCAGGATCGCCGACCAAATGAAGAGGGTGACGCGCGAGAAACCACTCATCCGTTTTCTTATGCATCATCACGATTTGCGGATCGCGCAGCGGTTCATCGGGCATCACGCCGCGCCCTTTCATATTCGACTGCCCCATCAGCAAATAGAGATCGAGCCGCTCCATGCCATCCGGCAGCTTCCCGATTTCAACAGGATCAAGCGGAGGTTTTGTCGGCGGCGGGGTGTTCGATTTTCTTTTTGCGGGGGCCGCCGCGTTTGCACCGGTCGAAGGCTTCCCTGTTTTCGATTCGAGAAGAAACGGGGAACCGGGGAGGCCACCTTCGTTCTGCAGGTTTCCAGGCGGGTTATTTCCCCAGGCGTAGCGAACGGCCAAAGGGGAACCCGCCTCTTCAGAATGAATGACTACCGTATCCGCGCCCCTGATTGTCGCCGATGCGACATGCCATTCCCCTTTGTCATCCCGCATTTCAAAGCCCTCGACAGAGTCACCATCAAATTGAAGCCCTCCGTAGGCATGATCAAACGTGACCGCAACCCGGCTCTTTCCAAATCGGTGGGACACAGGAACCGGACCGGACGAAACCAAATCCTTCTCCCCGTAGACTGTGGATCGTGCCCAAAGTGCGAGCCGGTGAGCGAAAGCCTGCTTGTTCAACGGGTGCAGCAAGCGTTCCTCCCCCAGATCCATCGTAATCGCCATTCCCGTGTGTTTCAGTTCAGCCTGAGCCCGGCGCATCGCTTCCCGCACCGGAGCCCAGGCAACCTGCTTGGCACTGACCGTCGGCAGCTGCATCCAGGCCATAGGAAAATCCCCCTGCCCCCAGCGTTTTCTCCAGTCATTCACCATCAGAGGCAGTTGCGTTTCGTACAGCGCTGCCGATTCAGGTGTGAGACCGTTCGTTTCCCCCTGATACCAGATTGCACCGCGGATGCCGTAGGGAATCAACGGGGCGATCATTCCGTTAAATAGGACAGAGGGATGATGGTGATGAAGGCGCGGATCAACAGGTCGCCGCGGCGGTCTTGGCTTTTCTTTCCCTTCCTTCACCGCCGCGTCACGCAAGGGTTTCCACTCAGCGATTTGCTCTTTGTAGTGCTAGCCTCGATATAAGGGCAAAAAGCAGAGAATCATCAATTGGAAGACCAACATACACGCACTATGCTGGGAAAGCTTCTCATAAAGCAGGCACTTGGTTCCTTGAAGGGCATGATTCCCTTGGGGTCCTGAGCTATACCAACTCGCCAACGTGACTTGCGAGACACTTCTGCGCGGTGAACAACATACACGTCTCGCAATCGACCTCCGCCTTCGCCGCCCAGTGTGCGATTTGTAACCTTGTGGCTCCATTTCTAGGTGTCTTTTTAATCCCTTGTATTCTTTGCAGCGAGTGGTTGGGATCATAACTTTAGAGGATGTGCTAGAGTTGCTAATACAGGAAGAAATTTGGGATGAAGAAGACATTACTCGCCAACGCTATGATGTGCAAAGACAGGTTTCTCTTGCGAGAGCTAAGATGAAGAGAATGAAATCAGTAGACAATGAAAGAGGACTCAGCCCTTCACGTATCCAGCAGTCAGTGGTAAGTTTTTGAATTCACCGTTCTTTGAGTCTTGCAGGATATAATGTTTTGTGGCTCCTGTCATGGGGCCACCTGGTGAAACTTTCATTTCGATGGTGACATAGGAGGCTTTCATTCACAGACTGAAAACGTAGAACCAACTTGGACAGCATAGTAAGCAATACTACATGAAAGAATTGTTCGGAAGTAGCTTTGTTTCAAATGATCACACACAAGTGACATTGGTTTTATTCAAAGCTTAAAACTGAAGCTACACTGTCACCATCTTTAGCATGATTTTGGAAATCTCAAAAACATATATCGATCATTAGAAGCTGAGCAATAAATAATGGTTTTATTTTGTAAAGCAGTATTCGACAAATGATTAAAATCCATCAGGAAGTGAGGATGACTAACGATGGCGAGGATGGAAACGGATTACGATATGGATTTTTGAAAAACCGTCAGGGTGTCAGTTTTTCAATGGTTCAAGTTTGGCTTGAAAATCGTTGAAATTTTGCAAAAATGTTGCTGCAGTGTGGACTTTCTTCAAGAAATTAAATTCTT
>JAKSBG010000214.1 GCA_022361255.1 Verrucomicrobiales bacterium | reverse complement strand
GATCGTTTCCCCGTTGCCCGCAGCATCGAATGCCCGTATTCTTTTCCCATGAAGAAGCCACTTCTTATCTCCGCGCTCCTCTTCTCATTTTCCCAGCTCTTCGCTTTCGAAATCCCCGGTGCCTCCGCCCTTGCCGATGTGATCCTCGAACGCTTTGACGAGAACGATGACGGAGTCCTCGACACGGGCGAGTGGCAGGCGGGAATCGACGAAGGATTCGGCCAACTCGATCAGGACGGCAACGGCAGCATCGATGAGGTCGAGAAGAAAAATCTCGACGGCTTGATCGGAGAGGAAGTGGGAGAGGGAAAAGCGAAACTCGTTTCTCCCATCATCACGACCGCTCTCCGAAGCTTTGACGAGAATGATGACGATGCCGTGAGCGAAGAGGAATTCAGCAAAAAAGCGAACGACCTTTTCAAGAAACTCGACACCAACTCCGATGCTGAAGTCACGAAGCAGGAGCTAAAGCAACTTCCCTTGAAGCTGCTGTGATCGATCAAACAGGCTCCCTTCCCGCACCAAAGAAAGGAGGCGTCAAGCCGCCACGCGGTGGGCGCCGCACCCTGCATCGTTTCAGTTCAAACCCGCCGGAGGTTCGCCTTCCTCATCCTGCGGCTTCACGAAGGAGAGGTCCTGCTTCCACTGCGCTTTCTCCGAAGTATCCACGATGAGCTTGCAGAGCGAGTGAAGGATCTGATCATTCAGTACCATCTCGATCCCCTGGCCTTTTTCCGGGTGCATGCAAAGCAATGGCTGACCAACCGCGTTCGGCTTGATCCCTACGGAAAAAAGCAAAGCAGGCTCTTCGCCAAGGGGAAGATAAGAACTCTCCTGATACTGCGTCTGAAAGTCCGACTGCGACACCGCTTCCTGGTGCTCGATCTCCTTCTTCGCCGCCTCCGCCAGAGCATCTTTCACGGCGGGTTGACGCCCGGATTTTGTCAAATCCACCGGTTCCGGATTTTCGTTGTCGGCAATCAACTTTGCCAGCGTATTCCAGAGAATGCCCATGTAAAGTCGGGTCATCCAAAAGCGAAATTCCTGGCGCGCCTTCGTGTTGAGGCGGAAAAGAACCCTGTCCTCCGTAGGCACGTAGGACAGCTGCATCTGGTGCATTTGACTCATATCCGGAAAACTCGCAGGTCCGGGGAACCAGTCAAGCCTCGTCGTAGATTTTAAAAAGGCCCGAGTGATCGAGGTCACCATGACCGCGCTCGTGGACGAAGTTCTCCCAGAGCGAAAGAGAGTTTCGCAAGGTCGACGAGTCGAGGCCGACCCGCTCGGCGAGGTCGCTCATCAGGCGCACATCTTTCAACTGCAACTCACTGCGCCCACCGGGGGCAAAATCACGATTCACCATGCGCTCGCCGTGCAATTCGAGGATCCGGCTTTCCGCAAAACCGCCCCGCAGTGCGTCCCGAACCTTTGCCGGGTCGACTCCCGCAAGCTCTGCCATGCGGAGAGCCTGGGCAACTGCATCGATTGTCTGCGCAACGATCAGCTGGTTGGCATACTTCGTAACCTGTCCTGCGCCCGATCCGCCCATCAGGCTGACTTTTTCCCCGACCACATCGAGAACCGGCTTCACGCGCTCAAACGCCGCCTCGTCACCGCCGCACATGATCGTGAGATTTCCCGCCTCTGCTCCGACCTGACCGCCCGAAACAGGAGCATCGATCCAGCTGCCGCCGCGTTCCTGAAGCAACTCAGCAAAGCCGAGCGTTTCCCCGTATCCGGTCGTTCCAAAATCAATCACCGTAACTCCCCCCGCCAGGGCCGGAGCCATCATTTCGACCACCGAAGCGACCACATCGGAGAAAGTCAGGTTCACGCAAATCACCCCGTCACCGACCACTCCGGCCAGAGCCGCAGGATCCGTCGCCACGACCATCCCCCGCTCCGCCGCACGCTGTTTGGGTCCATCGCTTCGATTCCATACGACCAGCTCCGCGCCGGCGTCCTGAAGATGCCCTGACATCGGCCATCCCATATTTCCCAATCCGATAAATCCAATCTTGTATCCCGAAAGGCTTTCGCTCATGTTCGCATTCTCACAGACATCCGGAAGAATCGCGAATGAAAGTTGTCATCACGGGTGGAGGAGGATTTCTCGGATCCCGCCTCTGCCGGAAATTACAGGAAAAAAAGACTCTCACCGGCCCTTCCGGCGAGCAGGAGGAAATTGACGAAATCGTCCTCTTCGATGTCGGTTTTCCAGCCTCACTCAACAGGGTCGAGTCAGAGACCGAACAGGGTTCAGTCACTGACCCAACCCTCCTTGGCAAAGACTACGGAGGGATAGTGCTGCACAATATCACCGGCGATATGGGCGACCGCGATGCGGTCTATTCCCTGATCGACCGCGATGACATCGCTGTTTTTCACCTCGCCTCCATGGTCAGCGGCGAATGCGAACAGCGCTTCGACGACGCCCTGCGCGCCAATCTCGACGGCGGGCGGTATTTGCTGGAGGCCCTTCGGGAAAAAGAAGGAACGCCCCGTCTCGTTTTCGCCAGCAGTGTTGCCGCCTTCGGGGGGGAAGTGATGCCCGACACCGTGTCCGACTCGACAAAGCGAACGCCGCAAACGACATACGGCATGACCAAGGTTATCGGCGAGCTGATGATCAATGACTACTCGCGAAAAGGTTTCCTCGACGGACGCTCCGCCCGCCTCCCGACCATTATCATCCGTCCCGGAAAACCAAATGCGGCCGCATCGAGCTGGGCCAGCGGCATGTTTCGTGAACCACTCAACGGCGAAACCTGCTACCTGCCGGTTCATCGGGACCAGCTTCACCCCGTTCTCGGCTACCGCGACGTGATTGATTCCTTCGTCGCTCTCCATGAAGCGGATCCATCCCTTCTCAACGACGACCGTGCCTTCGGCCTGCCGAGTCACCGCATTTCCGTTGCGGAAGCCCTGACCATTCTCGAACAGGTCGCCGCAGAAACCGGGGTCGATTTGGGTATGGTCATTGACGAACCGGATCCGGTGATCCAGGGAATCGTCGATACCTGGCCCACCGCGACCGACGGTTCCCGCGCCGTGAAAATCGGCGTCCCCGAGCCGAAACCCGTTGCAGATATTATTCGCGACTATATGGCTGATTATCTTTCCCCCGGGCTCTCATGAAACTCCTTCTCCAACTTCCTCTGCTCGCGATTATTCTCGTGATTTTCAATGTGATCATCATCAACGATCCGATGGCCCTGCGCGGCGATGCGGATGCGCTCTTTGCTCTCCCCCTTCCTTCCGGCGTGCAATGGCTTCCCGACGTGAGCGATCTACTCATCATTGCGGGCATCGTTCTTCTGTATCTCGAACTCTTCAAAGCCACGAGAACGAGCGTCGGAGCGATCATCGAACACGTGCTGTCGCTGCTCGTTTTTCTCATCTTCCTGATCGAGTTCATTGTCTACCCACCGGCAGCCAACTCGACCTGTGTTATCCTCATGCTGATCTGCCTGCTCGATGTTATCGGCGGCTTCACCATATCCATCTCAACCGCACGACGGGATATGAGTTTCGGATAGGGTATAGAATCACCTCGATGTCGCGAGAATCAGCTGAAGCACCTCCTCGCGGGAGGAAGGGTTCTCGCGGAAGAGTCCCCGCATCGACGAAGTCACAGTACTCGTGCCGTGCTTTTTGATTCCACGCATCGACATGCAAAGGTGCTCCGCCTCAACGACAACGGCGGCTCCCCGCGGGCTCAATTTCCGGTCGAGCGCATCGGCAACCTGTCCGGTAAGACGCTCCTGCACCTGAGGGCGGCGGGCGTAGCCCTCCACGAGTCGGGCCAGCTTGGAAAGCCCTGCAATCCGCCCTCCCTCGGCCGGTAGATAGGCCACATGAGCCTTGCCGAAAAACGGGGCGAGGTGATGCTCACAAATGGAGAAGAACGGGATGTCCCTCACGATGATCACCTCGTCGTGATCGACGTCAAAAGTCTTGTCGAGATGCTCCACCGGATCCTCCAGCAGCCCTCCGCATATCTCGGCGTAAAGCCGACCGACACGCTCCGGGGTTTGTTTCAGCCCGTCACGATCCGGGTCCTCCCCGATGGCGAAGAGAATTTCGCGCACGGCTTTCTGAATTCTTTCCTGGTCGATTTCCTTTTTCACGTCTGCCAACTTCCAAGCTTCGGTCGAATAAACCAACCAAAATCTCAAGAAAATCACCCCTCACCCGGCTGTGGTCCAAGCTTTTGCAACAGTGCCCCGAGCCGGACTTGAACCGGCAAGGAGTAATCTCCGTTGGATTTTAAGTCCAATGTGTTTACCAATTTCACCACCGGGGCAGATACGCAATCTCCCCATACACTGAGAGTGCCCATATCGCCAGTGAGAAAATTCGGTTCGGGAAACAGGCGCTCCGATATGGACGCCCCGGCTTTTCCACGGTGAAAAGACAACCTCTGCTACCGGAAAACGAAAAAGCGGCGACACTCACCGTGCCGCCGCTTTTTCTGGTTCGTTGTTGAGGTCAGCCCCTTGTTGTTGGGGGCCAAATCCGGTTATTCGCCTGCAACGCCCGGCTTATCATTCGGGAGATCGACGTCAACCTTCGGGACAGGAATCTCAACGGTCTTCTTCTCGACTGATACGTCCACGTCAGGACCATCGACGTCGAACTTCGGGAGCTTTCCGGATTCCACGTCCACGTCGACCTTCGGGAGTTCCCCTTTGTCTTTCACAACGACGTCGACGTCGGGGAGTTCTCCGGCCTCTGCGTCCACGTTTACCTCGGGCATCTTCATGTCCTGAGTTTTCTCGACCTCACACGATGTGAAAAGGAGAGGGAGTGCGCCGGTGACTGCGAGTGCGGATATGATGTTCGTTTTGGTTTTCATGATATGATTTGGTAGTGGTTAGTTTGTAGATTCGAGATTAGGCGACGGTGCGATTGCTTCCGCGGGTCAGGATGATATAGATTCCGTGAACGACCCCGGGGACATAACCAAGGAGTGTCAGGATCACGTTGATCCAGAAGTGAAGCCCGAGGCCCACTTGAAGGAATACTCCTACTGGCGGAAGGAAGATGGCCAGTAGAACTCGAATGATGTCTTTGCTGCTTTCTTTCATAAGTATAGTTTGTTGATGAACACCCAACTGATACGCACCTTCTGTTCCAACCAGGGCCCACCTCACCCTTAAACACTCACTGTAAGCCACTTACATAACTCACCCATATCGAAAGCTCGGCGGTTTATGTCCAGATTTTTTGCAAAACGCAATGGTCAATCCACCTGTTTTGCATTGTGCACCCCGGGCTCTATCGAGTGGCTCGAACTCGTTTTTCGCAACCGGAAGAGCGAAGCCGCCCGGCGGGAACCCGGTGCCCCCTCGTAAGTGCGCGAAGACCGGCAAGTCTTTTGCTCATGCAGCCGCTCCTTTATCAGTGGGAGCACTCCAGGCGCTTCCCGGAAAGACGGCTGCTGTTATTTTCACCGGGGAAAATAGTCTCCTCTACTGAATCGGAGCGAGGAGTCTCGCGAGCCGTGACTGGAGGCGAAAAAGAAAAGAACTTTCCGTGTATTCAGATGACGGAGCCGGAGAGGAATTGGCAAAGTCCGAAGCCAGCATCTTCGCCACTTCGCGGTTGAAGCCCTCATCGTAGACGACACCCGTCACCTCGAAGTTGAGACGGAAGGACCGGTTGTCAAAATTCGCCGATCCAATCGCGGAGAGTTCTGAATCAACGAGGACTGTCTTTTGGTGAAGGAACCCTTCTTCATATCGATAGACTTTCACCCCCGCCTTCTCCATTCCCTCCAGATAGGAAAAGGACGAGAGGTAGACAAGATGACTGTCTCCCACTTTCGGTATCAGAATCCTGACATCAACACCGCGCAACGCCGCCAGTTGGAGAGCTGTTACGATTTTGTCATCGGGCACAAAGTAAGGAGTCGCTATCCAGATTCGTTCACGTGCGGTGTTGATAGCGGTCAGAAAAAACATCGCGCAGGTCTCAAACGGATCGGCCGGTCCCGTTGCGAGGCACAAAGCCTTCTGGTTTCCTGCGAGATCCTCCTCTGTCAACGTCCAGTCAAGATCAGCGGGCACTTCTCCTGTCGCCCAGTACCAGTCCTCCGCAAAGGGTATTTGCAAAGTTTTCACAACAGGCCCCTCCATGCGGAGGTGACTGTCCCGCCACGGGGTCAATTCGGGGTGGTGTCCAAGATACTCATCCCCGACATTGTGCCCCCCTACGAATCCCACTTTGCCGTCCACCACCACTATTTTCCGATGATTCCGGAAGTTCAGCTGAAACCGGTTTGCCTCACCTGACAGATCCATAAAAAAGCGGGCTTTTATCCCGGCATCTCTCATTTCTTTCAAATAGGGATCTTCCAGTCCAAAGGATCCGTAGTTGTCGACGAGAACAAACACATCCACACCACTTCTCGCTCTCTCCTCGAGGAGACTCTTGAGTTCACCTCCCAGCTTATCCGCTCTCAGAATATAGAACTGCACAAGAATGTAGTCCTCTGCCTGTTTGATCGCCTCAAAAATGGAGTCAAAAGTATTCCGGCCGTCCACTAACAACTCCACCCGGTTCCCCTGCGTCATGGGGAGAGAGGCCAGCTGCTCGAGAGTGGCAACGGGGGAACCTTCTTCCGGAACCTCCCAGTCAAATTGATTCAAATTCTTTAACAACCCTTCTGCAAAGGGGCGCAATTCCTCCACTCCCGCTTTCCGTGTCAGAACATAGCTGTCCAGTTTGGAATCCCCGAACACAAACCATGCGGGCACTGCGACAACAGGGGCAGCGTTCAGTGAAATGGCCCAGGCAACAGCACCCTGTTCCGTGCGGGTCTGCATTACCGCGAAAATGGAACAGATAAATCCGGTGATGTGGAGCAATACATAGGCGAAAGCCCACAGTGGTCGCCGCCGTCGCGCCAGTACCCCCAGAAAGCCGGCCGTGCGCGGAAATTTCCGCGACAGGTGGACAATCAGCCAACGGACTGTCTCGTGTAATTTTCTCCAAAGGCTCATGTTTCGATAGAATCAGCCTTGCAAAAGTCGTGCCGGTCCCGGTGAGGCGTTGATTCCTTTGTTCAGGGCAATCAAGTTCTCCCGTCGCCTTCTGCGCAATTGCAAAAGGCAAACTTTCGCAGCCGGATACATTGCCTTCTGCAATCCTTGCCCGGCCAATTGCCCAGTGAATGGGCAGCCAGACCAATCCCCGCCGAATCCAACAGTGGGGAATCGCGTGTCTTTTTCCGATATTTGGTTACCGTTTGTCATGAATTTGTTTCGATTCCTTCCGGCAGTCCTCTTTTGCACTTTCCTTATCCCCCTCTCCACCGGGGCCCAAAATCAGAAAGGCGGCAAAGCACGAAAGGATTTTTCCTGGGTAAACCCGATCGGGAAAGGCAAAGCTTTTGAGGGACTGCCTGAAGGTTTGCAGCACGCAACCTTCATGAGTCCGTCGATGAAAGTGGAGGTCGGTTACTGCATTTACCTCCCGAAGGCCTACGGGGAGAACCCCGGTCAGAAGTTTCCGGTCGTGTTTCATCTCCACGGAGGCCGGCCCGG
>JAKSBG010000187.1 GCA_022361255.1 Verrucomicrobiales bacterium | reverse complement strand
GGCTTGCCAGTTCAGAACGAAGATCGACTCCCCGTGACGTAACAACAAAGCGTTCCTGAATCTCGACGACAGCCCACCCGGTCAGGGCAATCAGAGGCAGAAATAACAGAATGCGTTTTCCCTTCATGAGAATTTGAAATCTTTATCGGAATCAGGAATCGAGCGTTAGATCTTCCAGAGGAGTCCTGCGATACGCGGCAATGGATGGCACAATGGAAGCGACGAGACAACAAGCACCCATGAGGCCGAACGCAGCAATCTCTGCGGAATCGACCCGCCAGGTCGAAATGACCAGTCCGCTGCTTTCTCGAAGCCAGTTCGCCGCAATAGAAAGCCCTCCGTGCCCCAGCAACCATCCAAACCCCAGGCCAAGAACGCAGAGCAGGAGCCCCTCGATAAGCATCAAGGCAGCTACCTCAATGGGCCGAGCCCCGAGAGCGCGGAGAATCGCAATATCACGCCTCCGGCGTTCGCCGGATTGAAGCAATGTGGCAAGAACGGTGAGGCACGACACGATGACAACCGCAGCCGCAACCGCGAGTAGCGCTTTCTGCATGGGAGAAACAATCCCCTGATAGAGTCGCAAAACCTCGTTTATCGGTACAGCGGCAACTCCTCCGGTATGCTTGCGAATCTCATCGGCGAGACGGAGACGCAAACCCGGAGCCTCCAAACGCAAGAGAACGGCAGTCGTCTCCCGGGGGCCCTTTCGCTGCAAAGTCGCAGTCCCTTGAATGGCGGAATGAAGCCTGTCCTCCTTCTCGTGTATTTCCCAAACGCTTTCCAGTGTTCCAAAGATCGCCCGGTCCTGTGTCGTCTCTGTAGGGGCCAGAATGCCACAAACGGTATAGGGGAAATCATCGTGCACTTGAGAGCCGGCCACGTCGACAAGACCGTGAGTTCCCGCGAAACGGTCCCCGACCACCAGACCTGTCGCACGTGCCACTTCACTGCCGAGAACCACTTCAAACCGATCCTGAAATGCACGTCCTTCGACGAACCGGAAAAACGCTTTGCCCTCACGATCTGCCAGCTCGAAAAAATGCTCTTCCGTTCCTATAATCCGAAATCCCCGGTAGTTATCACCCAGGCCGACAGGAGCCGCCCACTGCACCCGAGAGTCACGCCGCAATCTCTCGTAATCAGTATAGGGAATATTGCCTGAAGGAGCATCGAGGTGATAGATGCAGGAAAGCACGAGTTGCAACGCGCCCCCTTTTCCACCGGCAATGAGGTCAAACAGAGCGGCTTCGCGCGAAAAGGCTGTTTCAGATTCCCGTTTCAGCACAAGCACGGAACACACCAGAGCCGCGCCAAGAGCAATGCCCGAAAGCGTGAGACCGGTAACCGAAATGCGCGATCCCAGGTAGCGCCAGGCCATGAACAGAAGGTTCATGTCGGCACCTCCTTCTTCGGCTTCACCGCAGACACCAGATCATCGCAGCTAAAGCGCCGCGGCAGATCACTCGCGAGAGACAAGTCATGAGTCACCAAAATAAGAGTTCGGCCGTCTTCGCGGGTCGTTTCACGCAAAAGCGCAAAAATTTCTGCACCGGTTGCCGGGTCAAGTGAGCCGGTTGGCTCGTCGGCGAGAAGCAACGGTGGATCCGCCACAACCGCCCTCGCAATTGCCACCCGTTGCCTTTCCCCCACCGAAAGAGTCGCAGGGCGGGAACGCAACCGTCCTGACAAACCAACACGATCAAGCGCTTCTTCAGCCCGCTTTCTACGGTCTCGACCCCGGTATCCGGAAAAACGCAACCCTATCATTACATTCTCGAGAGCGCTAAAGGGCGCAAGCAGATGAAAACTCTGGAATACATGTCCGCAAACGCGTCTTCGATGACGGTCCAAGGCTGCTTCAGTAAGCTCCGAAAGCTCACTCCCGCATACCCTAACACACCCTCGATCCGGCCTTCGCAAACCCGCTATGAGATTGAGCAGCGTGCTTTTCCCACACCCACTCGGACCGGTGAGGGCAACCATTTCTCCCCTCTCAACCTGAAAATCAGGAAGGGAAAAACGGATCTGCCGATCTGCATCCTCACCAAATTGAATCGTTACATTCCGGAGAGAAACCATCTCCCCGGAAACTGAGGTTACCGGCCCGCTCATTCGTGGTGAGCATGAGGACGAAGGACTATCTCCCCGGTAGATCCAGCATCCAGCTTTAAAACGGCTTTCGCGACAAACTCCTCCCCAATGAGCCAGGTGGCGTCAACTCCGGTTTCCCCGGGGAAGACGAAGTAGTTTGTTGCTCCTTCGCGGACCGTTACCTTCCCGGTTTCATCGCGATTTTCGGAGGTGTCCCGCACGGCCAAAACGATCTTTTTTCCCAGATCCGGAAACTCCAGATTCAGTTTAGAATCAACAGGAATATCCCAGGCCGGTCCTCCATGACCACCGC
>JAKSBG010000326.1 GCA_022361255.1 Verrucomicrobiales bacterium | reverse complement strand
ACGGCAGCAGCGATCTCTGGGACGGTCTCGACCTGCGCAAGCGAATCGAATTTGCTGCGACCGGACTCGACCTCTGCCTAGACAACGAGCAGATCGAACAGGAACTCCGCCGTGCCTTCTTCAACGAGATGACGGAGAAAGACCTGCAGAAAACGGTCATTCTCAACGCCAAGAGCCTCATCGAACGCGACGGTGACTTCGCCAAATTTGCCGGCCGCATCCTTCTTTCCTACATCTACGAAGAGGTTCTCGACTGGGACATCGTTCGCGACGGCGTTTCCAAACTGGGCGAATTCCACCGGCGCGCCTTCAAAGCGAATCTCGTTCGCGGAGTGGAAATCGAACGCATCTCGCCCCGCCTTCTCGAATACAATCTCGACCGCCTCGCAGATGCGATCGCTCCGACAGCAGATCTCGACTTTGACTACCTCGGTATTCAAACGCTCTACGACCGGTATCTGATCATCGACAAAAAGACCAACCCCCACCGCCGTCTCGAAACTCCGCAACTTTTCTGGATGCGCGTTTCCATGGGGCTCATGGTCGGCGAGTCGGACGATCCCGAATCAAAGATCATCGATCTCTACCAACTCTACTCGAGCCGCCGCTTTTGCTCGTCCACCCCGACGCTCTTCAACTCCGGCACGCTCCACAGTCAGCTCTCGTCCTGCTACCTCTACAAGGTCGACGATAGCATCGAGTCCATCATGCAGCGGGGAATTGCCGACAACGCCTACCTCTCCAAATGGGCCGGCGGCCTTGGCGGATCGTGGACATCTGTTCGCGGAACCGGCAGCTACATCCAGGGCACCAACGGGGAAAGCCAGGGGGTCATTCCTTTCCTCAAGCTGCACAACGACCAGCTCATAGCAGTGAACCAGGGTGGAAAGCGCCGCGGTTCCGGCTGCGCGTATCTCGAATCCTGGCACAACGACATTTTCGACTTCCTTGAGCTTCGTATCAACACCGGTGACGAACGACGCCGCACTCACGACATGAACACGGCGAACTGGATTCCTGATCTCTTCATGAAACGAATGGAGGCCCGGGAAAACTGGACGCTTTTCCGCTCCAACGAAGTGCCGGACCTGCACGACCTCTACGGCAAGGCTTTCGAAGAACGTTACGTCCAGTATGAAGCCGATGCGAAAGAGGGAAAAATTGTCGGCAAAGAAGTCCCTGCGATTGAGCTTTGGAAGAAGATGCTCAAAGCCATCTTCGAAACCGGTCACCCCTGGATCACTTTCAAAGATCCCTGCAACCTTCGCAGCCCGCAGGACCACGTCGGTGTCATTCACAGCTCCAACCTTTGCACCGAGATCACGCTCAATACATCCGAAGACGAGACCGCTGTCTGCAACCTCGGCTCTGTAGTGCTCGATTCCCACCTCAGGGATGACGGGGAACTCGATCTGGAGAAACTCCGTGAGACCGTCCGCACCGCCGTCCGTGCACTCGACAACGTGATCGACATCAACTTCTACCCGACGGAGGCGGCCCGGAATGCCAACCAGCGCCACCGCCCTGTCGGCCTTGGCGTCATGGGACTGCAAAACGCGCTGTTCATCCGGAACACCCCGTTTGCCAGCCAGGAAGCCGTTGAGTTCAACGACGAGTTCATGGAGGCGATCGCCTACTTCGCCTACGAGGCGTCCAGCGACCTCGCAGCCGAGCGCGGAAGCTACTCCTCCTTCGAAGGTTCGAAATGGCAGCGCGGCCTGCTTCCACCCGATACTCTTGACCTTCTTGAGGAAGAGCGCGGCGAAATGGTCGACGTTCCCCGGGGCGGCAAAATGGACTGGGATGCGCTTCGCGGCAAAATCCAGAGCCAGGGCATGCGCAACAGCAACGTGCTCGCCATCGCACCGACCGCGACGATCTCGAACATCATGGGCAGCACCCCCTGCATCGAACCCACCTTCCGGAACCTCTTCGTAAAAGGGAACCTCTCCGGCGATTTCATCGTCCTGAACCGCCACCTCGTTGAGGACCTGAAGAAGATCAACCTCTGGGGACCGGAGATGGCAGACCGCATCAAATACTACGACGGAGAGCTCGCTGACATTGATGAAATTCCGGAAGAGCTGAAGCTGAAATACTCCACCGCCTTCGCGATCGATTACACCTGGCTCGTCGAGGCTGCGGCCCGTCGTCAGAAGTGGATTGATCAGTCCCAGTCTGTGAACCTCTTCCTCGCAACGCCTGATCTCAAGACGCTGTCTCACATGTATCGGGCTGCGTGGCGCAAGGGACTCAAAACGACCTACTACCTTCGTTCCCAGCAGGCATCAAATGTGGAAAAGGCCACTTCCCAGGTGAAGAAAGAAGTCCGTATTTACTCCGAAGAGGAGAAAGCACAGTGCTCACTCGAGGCCCTTATGAACGGCGAAGAGTGCGAAGCCTGTCAGTAAGCTTCCCGGAAAAATCACTCGGAAAGGAAAAAGCCGTCGCGGATATCCGTGACGGCTTTTTTTTGGAACCTGGATCTTGGAAATTTCCCCGAAGAGGCCACACTGACCACCATGTTTCTCGCCTGCATCTTCTTCGGGATCGTCCCCATGGTGATCTACGCCTTCATTGTGTGGCGGCTGGATCGCTGGGAGAAAGAACCTGTGCCGCTTCTGATCGCGGCTTTTGTTTGGGGAGCAATCCCGGCGGTCATCTTTGCGATCATTGCCCAGTCGATTCTCGGTCTTGCAGTTGCCGATATTCCTGAAGACGAATCGCTTCTCGTGCAAATCTACCAGGCCAGCATCGTGGCGCCTGTGACAGAGGAAGTCATCAAGGGGATCGGACTCCTCGCGATCTTCCTGCTCTTCCGGCGGGAAGTCGACTCGGTACTCGACGGACTCATCTACGGAAGCATGATCGGTTTCGGTTTTTCAGCGGTGGAAAACATCCTGTATTTCTTCGGCCAGGAAAATGTCGGAGCACTTCTCCTTCTCGTATTTCTACGGGCCTTTGTTTTCGGCATGTTGCATGCCCTCTTCACCGGTTTGTTCGGAGTCGGTCTCGCGCTTGGTAAGTTTTCGAGCAACCCCTTCCTGCGAGTCGCCTGGCCGGCACTGGGCCTGGCTTTCGGAATCGCGACCCATGCGCTCCACAACTACTTCGCTACCCTCGGAGGAGAGAACATTCTCTACGCCGTTCTTGGGATCAGCCTGGGAATGGTCTGGTTCATTCTTACAATCATCATTTGTCTGCGGCATGAAAACCGGTGGATTCAGATTCAGCTTTCAGAGGAAGTCGACAACGGAGTCCTCTTTGCTCAGCAGGCAATCGACACGAGCCACTTCTGGACGCGAAGCAGCCTCAGCGCCCTTTCTCAGGGATTCGGCCTGGTCTGGAACAGGCGCAAACTTCTACACGAAGCCACTGAACTCGCTTTTGCCAAACAACGGGTCCTGAATCTTGGCAGCTCTGAGCCCCGGCTTCAGCGAATCGAGGGATTACGGGAGCGGGTGCGACGACTCAGTCGTGAAGATCCACTTGTCCTGGCCGGTGTAATCGAGCCCGGAAGAAGGCTGCCTCCTCCACTTCCCCCGGTGCGACGAATGCCACCACCTCTGCCTTGAATTCGAGCGGGAGTTTGGTAAAGGCGGCACCGTTTTCGCAGTGGTGATTTCCCAATCACCACCCGAATGAATCGACTTGATGTGGCAGTTGGGAAGAAGTTACCACTGTCTACTTTGGCCTACAGCCCGTGGAAGTCCTGCAACGGCATCACCCCGAGCTCAGCGGACTTCTGCGAACGGATCGCGCCGACACAGGCTCTCGCCGCGCGCATCGTCGTGATGATGGGCACACGGTTTGCCAGCGCCCCGCTGCGAATCCGCACCTCGTCACGACGGGGAACACGGCCACTGGGGCGGTTGATCACCATCGCGATTTCGCCGTTCTTGATCATGTCGAGAACGTTCGGTCGACCCTCGGCGAGTTTCGGCAGGCGATGCACCGGCACTCCTTCATCGGCGAGTCGTTTCGCGGTTCCGGAGGTGGAGAAAATAGTGAAGCCCATTTCGCTGAATTCGCGGGACAACTCCACGGCTGCGTCTTTGTCAGAATCTTTTACGCTGATGAAAATATTGCCTTCCAGCGGAAGTTCTGACGACGCGGCCATCTGCGCTTTGGCATATGCCATCCCAAGATCAGCATCGATGCCCATAACCTCGCCGGTCGACTTCATCTCTGGCCCGAGGCTGATGTCGATGCCCGGAAATTTCGCGAAAGGAAAGACCGCTTCTTTGACAGAATAGTGCTCCGGGGTAATCGGGGCAGTGAAGCCGAGATCGGCCAACTTCTCTCCTGCCATGACTTT
>JAKSBG010000263.1 GCA_022361255.1 Verrucomicrobiales bacterium | reverse complement strand
CCGCTTCCCGGGCTTTTTTCTTCTCGAGATAATAGGAGTAGTTTCCTTCCTGAACGGCGACCTGCCCTCCCCCTTCAAAAACAATCACGCGGTCGCAAATGCGATCGAGGAACCACCGGTCGTGACTGACAACGACCGAGGTCCCCGAAAAATTGATGAGCGCTTCCTCCAGCACACGCAAAGTCTGGAGGTCGAGGTCATTCGTTGGTTCATCGAGCACGAGAAAGTTTCCTCCCCGCTTCAAAATCTTGGCAAGGAGGACCCGGTTCTTCTCCCCTCCTGACAAGTTTCCAATTCGATCATTGATCCTGTCGTTGCCGAAGAGAAAACGTTGCAGATAGGCGCGGACAGAAATTTTCTCCTCTCCGAACGGAACGGAATCGATGCCCTGTGAAACTTCGTCCAGAACGCTGCTTTCTTCATCAAGTTCAAGACGGGTTTGATCCACGTAGTTGAAGTCAGTCCGCTTACCGATCGTTACCTTTCCGGCAACCGGTTCCACTTTGCCGAGAAGAATCTGCAACAAGGTCGTCTTTCCCGTCCCGTTGGGCCCGACGATCCCGACGCACTCACCGGCTTTCATCTCCAGATCCACCCCCAGAAAAAGCGGATCGCCATCCCAGTAGTGTCCGACCTCCTTGAGATCCACCACCACGTTGGCGAGTCGTGGCGGAGTGGGAATTACCAGCTCCATGTCGAGTTCCTCCTCGGGCGCCTTCTGAGCTTTCACGGCGTAGTAGTTTTCGAGACGGCTGCGCTGCTTTGTTCCGCGCGCTTTCACTCCGGCTTTTACCCACGCCACCTCCCGCCGGAGAAAACGCTGCCGTCGTTTCTCGGAGGCCTGCTCACGCTCCTGCCGCTCTACTTTCCCGGCAAGATAGTCACTGTAGTTCCCCTGATAGGAATAGAAACGCCCCCCGTCCAGCTCGACAATGCGGGTCGCAATGCGGTCGAGAAAGTAGCGATCGTGAGTCACGAAAAGGCAGGCCCCCGGCATCGTCGCGAGATACCCCTCCAGCCAGGAAATCGCTTTGGCATCGAGGTGGTTGGTCGGCTCATCAAGAATAATGAGATCAGGCTGTGCGATCAACGCGCGACAGAGCCCGACCCGGCGCTTCTCACCTCCTGACAGATAACTGACAATCCGGTCGGCCGGAGGCGCTGCGAGCTCGCGCATCAGGGTCTCGATCCTCGTTTCCAGATTCCACCCGTCGGCGGATTCGATTTCAGAAAGAAGGAGATCCATTTCTGCAGGGCTCAGTTCCCCTGCTGACTCGTATCGTTCAATCTTCGCGATCAGCTCAGAAGCTCCGGCCCGGACGTTTTCCTCGACCGTTGCACTCTCATCAAGCTGGAATTCCTGCGGCAGGTAGCCTGCAACGAGGCCCTGCTTTTTCGAAATAGTTCCCGAATCAGCTCTTTCCTCGCCTGCTACCACCCGGAGGAAACTGGACTTTCCACAACCGTTTCTCCCTACCAGACCCACCTTTTCCCCTGCATTGATGGCAAGCGTGGCACCATCGAGAACCGGATCATTTCCGAATGAGAGCTGAAGATCGGTCACCGAAAGGACCGCGTCACCTTGATTTGCGGGCGAAGCCATGAGCAAAAACACAGAAGATAGGGAACGCCCTACAGCGGGTCACCAAATGCGTCGACCTCTGTTTTTGCCGCTTCCGAAATTGGTCCGGACATTTTTTCGTCAATCACCGACTGGAGCCGCTGCTTCGCAGCTTTTGCCTTCGCGTCCATGTCAGCCTCGCCGATCAATTCTTCGCGAAACCCCTCTTCGCTGATTGCGTAGAGCCTTCCGTCGGAGAAGAGTTTGTAATTGTGGTCCAACGCGAAAATGTGGCGCGAATATTTCACCTTGTCCCAACCGGGCCTGGGATCATACCAGAAAAACGCTGCGTCCCGGGCATGCCCTTTCTCCCCTCTCAATGCGGGCGCAAAGCTCAGGCCATCGGTAAACCAGTCGTCCGGAATTTCCGTTCCCGCCAACTCGGCAAGGGTCGGTAGAAAATCCGAAGCATCAATCAAGTCGTCGCGAACCTGCCCTTTCTCAATCGTGCCCGGCCAATTCGCGATCAGGGGAACGCGGATGCCGGTCTGAAACGTTCGTGCTTTCCCGCCGACTATCTCCTCTCCGCGAAACCGGGAGGTAATTCTCGAATCGGTCCCGTTGTCGCTGTAGAAAAGGACGAGCGTATTTTCCCGCAAACCCTTCTCCTCGAGACCGTCGACGAGTTGTCCCACGACCTTGTCCATGTAGTGAACCATGTCGGGAAAGAAATCCGTACTTTCGTCGAGGCGACGGGAAGGATCTTTCCACACTTCGGAGTCCGGTGTCGGAACCATGGGCCAGTGAGGCAAAGCCATCGCGAAATAGGCGAAAAACGGTTTTTCCTCTTCGCGCCCCATGAAATCGAGAAGGAACTCGACAGAAGTATCGGGACCGTATTCCCCTTTCTCCGGACCGACCAGCTCGCCGTTCCGGTCGAAACTCGGATCCGCATAACGCGAACCTTTGTCCTCGGTCTGCCAGGCATGATACAATGACCACTCGTCAAAACCGGCATCCTCGACTTTCATTCCCGTGCTGCGCCGACGTTCCGCATTGGGGAAATCCGGCGGATCGTAGGAGTGCAACTGCCATTTTCCGGCAATGCCGGTCCGGTATCCGGCGTCCTGCATGAGATGGCCAAAAGTGCGCTCGCGCGGGTCGAGAATCCCGAAATAGAGCCAGTTCCTTTGATTGTATTTCCCCGTCATAATCTGCACCCGTGTCGGCGTGCAGAGTGGCTGGGAATAGGCATGAGTGAAACGCATCCCTTCAGCAGCAAGCTCGTCGAGTCGCGGAGTCCGGTAGGAATCCGATCCGTAACAACTCAGCCCGTCGATCCCGATATCATCCGCCATGATGAGCAGAATGTTCGGCTTCTCCGCGCCCCTCACAGAGAATGTGGCAGCAATAGCAATCAGGAGGAAAAGAGACAGGGTTTTCATGAAATCATTCTATACACGCGAACGCGAAGCCATCCAATCGGGAAACCCGAAAGTTCGATCAACCGGCAGTTCCGGGAATCAATTTTTCCCAGCGATCGAGGATGGAAAACAGGGAGCGACGACAGGAATCCCCCCATTTTTGCAAGCCCAGCTCCATCTCTTCAGGCCCCATCACTCCGGGCCCACCAGCTGCGACTTCCCCGGCAAAAGCGCGAATCATCCTTTCCATTGCACCGCTGTCGACTTCGAGATGACATTGCAGACCCAGAATACCGCCTTCCGCCTCGAAGGCCTGCACCGGGCAAACTTCGGAGGATGCCAGCAGCTGCGCGTCGGGCGGCAATTGGATTTGCTCCCCGTGCCAGTGAAAGACCACTGTCTCTGCGGGCAAACCGGAAAGCAGGTGATCTCCTCCCGGATCCTGCACAGCGATTGGATACCAACCGATCTCCTTCTCCAGCCCCTCCTGCACTTTTCCGCCCAGCTCCACGGCCAGCATTTGCGCACCAAGACAAACTCCGAAAACCGGCTTTCCCAATGAAAGAAACGACCTGACTGATCCCAGAGCACCACGCACGCTCTTATCCTCGGTAGCGTCGTTCACACTATGGGGCCCACCCATTACGACGAGAGCATCAAAATCTTCTCCTTCCGGAAAACGGCTCTCAAATGCGGCAAAATTCTCCAACCGGTGCCCTCTCTCATCGCACCACGATCCGATCAACCCGGCGGACTCCGCAGGGTGATTCATTACACAAGCCAGATTCATTCCCCACTGTATTCACGAACCTGCTTTTTGCCATTTTTTTGCCTCGCGGCAACGGCAGAAAAACCGACCAGATTCGCTGAAATTTGCCAGAGCGAACCAGACGGGAACGTGCCCGTTCTGCCGGCATCAGAGGGTTACCCTGGCTATTCCGCGGCCAGCTCCGCAACCCGCTTTTGGCTTTCTTCACTCAGTTTCGAAAGCTCCACCGTGGAAAGCCGGCCGTTCGAAAGACGCAGAGTGACGGAACTCTCCGAACTGCGCACGTATGCTGCCGTGATGGAGCGCCCGCGGGTGTCTTTCCAGCTCTCCGGCTCATGCATTTTCGCGAGCGTCGGTTTCGGCTCCGCACCTCGAAGCATCGCCAACTGCGCTCTGACACCGTCAAAGCCATCCGCATTTTTCATATGAAAGTAGGGAACAATACCCAGCTGCTTCTCCACCTTTGCGTCAAAAACCGCAATGATCGGTGTCGGACCGCTCGCCTCTTTGCTGGCCATCGCCTTCTGAACGATTTGGGGAGACTTGTAAAGATTCAGTCCACTGACAAACACAATCTCAGAATCATCCTCCAGAGCCTCAATTGCCACGTAACTCGCAGCGTTGGAAGGACCTCACGTGGAGCCCGGCTCCATGAGAAGAAAAGTAATTCCCTTCCGCTCCTTTTCCGCTTTTGCGATCGCCTTGTCGAGATCTTCCAGCTCCTTCACATGAGAGGGCAGCTTGAAAGCATCGGCAGCAGGCAAAGAAAGCACGGTGGCGAAAACAAAAGCGACGAGCAGGAGGCTCAGTTTCATGCGGTTATCGTCGCGTAAAACAGGTAAAAGACGCAAGCCGGAATTTAACGGAATATTGCCAAGTTCTTTGCCTTCGAATCCGGAATTGGCTACATCTGATATCATGGAATCACTCTTCATTTTCCTCTCCTATGCCCCGGGACCGTTCTGGTTTCTGATTCTTTTCCTACCTGAAAACCGGAAGGCCATGATCGCCGTCGACTGCTTTCTCATTCTCCTCAGCGCTATGTTCGCCGTCCACACGACGCCTGTTCTCGGACAACTCGCGCCTATGATTGCAAAGCCGGAATACGCTCCTATTTACGAGTTTCTGAGTTCCGAACGTGGTTTTATCGGATCATGGAATCACATGATTCTCGGTGACCTATGGATTGGGCGCTGGGTCGCCCATGATTCGTTACAGTCAAAACGACCGCTTTTACTACGTGCCGTTTTTCTCCCCCCTATTCTGTTCTTCGGTCCTCTCGGCTTGTTCTGCTATCTTGTGTTCCGCGTCATCAGCCGCAGAAAAATCTCTCTGACAGAACTTCCCGGGGAAAAGTGATCCTCCTGCCATCCAAGCGCCGCTTACCGGGGCACCTCACCGGTTTCATTGAAGAACTTTTTCTAACAGGCCATACGCCCGCTCCCGCATTTCTTCCGGAAAATCATGCTCGCAATCGGGGTGCTCCACTTTGATGCCGTCGGGCGCACCCAGCAGTTCGTATATTGGGCGAGCTGCGTCTGCGCAACGATCGACGCTTTTCCAGCGGAAGTTGCTGTCGTGGAGGGGCGCATTTACAAAAACGGGTCTCGGCGCGAGGGCTCCCAGCATTTCGGTAAAGTCGAAAGGGATTTCATCGAGCTTCCCCCGGTAGTCAGCCATGCGGGGCATATAGCGAATCTGGCACCACCCCTTACCGAAATACCAAACGCGATCAGCGGCGTCATAGTAGTCCGGGTAGGCGTCAAATCCACAGCTGCTCGCGACGACGGAGATGCGATCATCAAATACCGCAGTGTAAATCGCGTTGTGCCCGCCGAGGGAGTGCCCGATCGCCCCGACTCCCTTTGCGGTTTCGACGAAGTCGAGAGTCTCGAGAACATCGATGGCACGGGAGTTGTCCCAGATTGCCTTCATTGTTCCTGACACATACCCCAAACCACCAAGATTCGGATAGTATCCCGCGAGATGGGGGTAGGAAGGGGAAATCGTCACAAAGCCTCTTTCGGCCAGCTCAGCGGCATACTGCCGGTTCTCTTTACCGCCGAGCCCCACCACCACTTTATGACCAATCACGTTGTCAGTCGGGTGCAGGCAAAGCACTGCCGGCAGCTTCCTTTTCTTTTCCAAACCAACTTTAGGAATGCAAAGGTAGGCGGGTGTCCGCGAGCCGGCATACGGGCCGGCCGGCTCACTCTGAAAGGTGATGAGGCGCCGGACGTAGCTGCCCATGTCCGTCTCCTCTTCAATTTTCACATCAAGCTCAACGCGACGATCATTCCCCGGAAAACGGCCCATGACGCGCTGCATCCCACTGATCATTTCGGCCCGCCGCTTTTGCCAGTCCGTCGCAGTTTTCACCTCTCCGGAGGTCCCGTCACTTTTCCGGAACTCGAGCAGGTTGTCGCGGTCGAGCCGGGCAGGCGCTGGCGCGGACGGGAGGTCCTCCAGAGGAATCGAACGGAACTTCCATGAGAACCTGCTCTTGCCGTCTTCTTCGTAGTAGGTGAGCAAAAGCCGTCCCTCATGGAAATCAGTACTGATGTAGGAAAAGGTCTTTCCCGGATCCGCCTCGAGCTCTTTCGGGTCCGACCATGTATTCCCCTCGTCCTGTGAGGTCACCAGAACAAGCGGGGTTCTCCTGCCCAGATGACTGTTTGACTCGTCGAGATTCGGGTTGTGAATCGCAATCCATCCGGAGCCGTCGGGAATCTGTGCCACGGTTGCCGGCGCCTCCGGTGAAATCAGAGTCCAGGGCGCAGACTCCGTCCAGGTGTCGCCGCCGTTTTGGGACTCAGCGAACCACTGCTTCCCGGTCTGCGTGCGGAAATACTGCAGTAGATTACCATCCTTTTTCTGAATCAATCCCGGCTCCATCGCACCTCGCTTCGGAGCCACAATGCCCCCAACTCCCCTGCGCCAGCTTTTCCCGTCATCATCGGAGTAAAAGCAAACGGTACGGAATACGTGCCCCTTCACCCACACCTTTTCTGTCATTGCAGTCGGGCAGATGATCCGCCCGTTCGACAACTG
>JAKSBG010000124.1 GCA_022361255.1 Verrucomicrobiales bacterium | reverse complement strand
CGATTTCGTCCGGCACATCTGATTTCTTTCTCGGCGGTTCCGACTACAACACCGACTCGGATCGCTATCTCCAACTCATGTGGCAGGATGCTCCGTCCGCCACCGGACCACTCTCGCTCGTGGAAAAAGAAGGCGACCGGTTCCGAGGATGGATTTCTGAATCGATGGCGAGGCGGTTTCGCTTGAAGAAAGGTAGCGAGATCAATCTGCCGACACCGAAGGGGGAAAAGCCTGTTGTCGTGACCGGAGTGTTCGCCGAATACGGAAACGAAACCGGAACCCTCATTGTCTCCCGCGAGCACACGAAGGAGTGGTTTTCCGATGACACCGTGTCGAACCTTGCGATTTATCTCGAGGATGATGCCGATGCGGAAAAGGTCTTTGAGGCGATTCAGTCACGCTTCCCGTCTCTGACCGTGCAAACCAACGCGAGGCTGCGGGAGGAATCGATCCGCATATTCCACCAGACTTTCGCGGTCACCTATGCTCTTGAAGCGATCGCAGTGATCATCGCTGTCAGCGGTTTGGGGCTGGCTCTCGCCGGGCTGTTGCTGGAAAGAAAAAATGAACTTGTCACCCTGAAGTCACTGGGCGCTTCGCGTTCTGAAATTGCGCGCAGCACAATGTGGGAAGGTATCGGGCTGGCAGTGGTTGGATTCTCCGGGGGAGTTCTTCTCAGCTTTCTCCTCGGTTGGGTACTGATTTTCGTGATTAATCCGCAAAGCTTCGGCTGGACTCTGGCCTATCGCGTCCCCTGGTTTTCCTTTGTCGCCCTCGGGGTGATCACTCTCACTGCTGCTGCGATTGTCGCGAGAGTTGTCGGATACAAAAATGCGAACCTCAGATCGGATGTGAGAGAATGAAATGCAGGATACAGTGTGCCGTTTTTCGGGAAGCGAACAGGGTTATGTCACTGACCATATCCTGTTTGGTCATCTTTCTTACCCTGTCCGGTCTCTCTTCGGCAGAGGAAAAATGGAATGTCCCGCGCGTCGGGCACAAACTCACTTTCCCGCGGGACCACGGGAGTCATCCGGATTTCAAAATCGAATGGTGGTATCTGACGGGGCATGTTTTTTCCGACACGGAACGGTTCGGTTTTCAGGCGACCTTCTTCCGTCTTGGGCAAAAGCCGGTCGATGTGCCGGAAGGTGAGTTGTTTGGTGAAAATCAAATTTACATGGCCCATATCGGGATCAGTCATCCTGACACGAACACGTTCATTCACGAAGAACGACTCAACCGCGGCGGCTGGGATGCCGATGCTTCGAAAGAAGGGCTGGACGTCAGAAACGGCAACTGGCGGCTGGTCGAAAAGGGGGGCGGAATGGAGCTGGTTGGCTCGGTCCGGTCGGAGGCGTCGTATCAACTCCGGCTGCGCCCCCACAAACGTCACGTGATCTTCGGCAAAGAGGGGATTTCCCGCAAGGGGCCGGAGGGAACCGCTGCGAGCTACTATATTACTTTCCCCCGGCTCATTGCGGAAGGGGAGATGACTTTCGGCGGAAAGACCTGGTCGGTAGCCGGCGAGGCGTGGATGGATCACGAGATTTCGAGCAGCCAGCTGGACCGGAATCAGATCGGTTGGGACTGGGCCTGCCTGCAGTTTTACGATGGACGCGAAATCATGGGGTATGTTCTGCGAACCGACACCGGGGAGCCCTCGGAATACTCCAAGCTGGTCTGGATCGATCCGACCGGCGCCCTTTCTCATCAGAAGCTCGGTGAATATCAGTGGATTCACGACGGGATTTGGAAGAGCCCTCAAACGGGGGCTGAATACCCGATCTCGCCGCGCATCGAAACGGTTGACCCCGAATCCGGAGACAAGCGCAGCTTTCACCTGAAGCCCACGATGGCGGCGCAGGAAATGGCGAACGGGAGCGGTGGAGTGAGCTACTGGGAAGGGGCCTGTGACATCTGGGAGGGGGACGAAATTGTGGGTCGCGCTTTCCTTGAAATGACGGGTTACGCTGATAGCATTGCGGACAAACTCCGCTGAAATATTTGAAATCCGTTCTGCTACAGCTTTACCGCCTCGGTGTGTTGCTCGCTATCGTTTGGCTGGTGCGATCGCATCACGAACGGTTGCGCGTCGAGGGCGACTGGCCGGTGACGGCAGCGGAGGTCTCAGAGTTGCTGCCCGGAGCAAAAAGATTGCGGGTGAATCCGGGGCCGCGTCAGGGGCATTTTGTTCTCGATTCTTCGGGGAAGAAAATTGGATACGTTGTTCGGACGATGCCTCATTCCCGCGACATCACAGGATATTCCGGACCGAGTGATGTCCTCGTCGTGTTTGATGAGAAAGATCAGGCCGTCGGAATCGCGATTCGCCACAGCTACGATACTCCGAGTCATGTTGAGGATGTGAAGCTCGACCTCCTGTTTATGGAATCATGGAACGGTCGGACCTTCGACGAAATTGCCGGGATCACGGATTTCAATGATGCGGGGATTTACGCAGTTTCCGGGGCGACACGTACAAGCGAAGCGGTGCGCGAAAGTATTACGCACCGGCTCGCGGTTGCGAAGGGACGGGAAGTGGTGAAGCGAACCGTCCGTTTCGGATGGAAGGATAGTGTTTTGATAGGCTTCCTCGCGGTCGGTTGCCTTTTTGCGTTTTGGAAGAACAAGACGTTTCAGAAAACCCGCTGGATCTACTCGGTCGCGACGATTGTGGGGCTGGGCTTTTTTCTCGGCGACCTGATCGCGCAGTCCTTGCTCGTCGGGTGGATGGAAACCCGGGTGCCGTGGGAGGCGACTCCGGGACTTGCTTTGTTCGTTGCTGCCGCCTTTTTGATCCCGTGGTTCACGAGGCAGCCGGTGTATTGTCAGTTCATCTGTCCACACGGAAACTTGCAGCGCTGGACGATGAAGGTTCTTCCCGCCCGGTGGAAACGGCGACTGCCAAAAGATGGAAAATGGATCGGTCGACTTGTGCCGGCGATGCTTTTGCTGGTCGTTCTCGGGGTGAGCTTTCTGCAGCTCGATTTCGACCTCGCCGGGATCGAACCGTTTGACGCCTACCTGGTAAAGTCGGCCGGCGTTGCAACGATTTGTGTCGCGCTGACGGGACTGGCGGTTTCGCTTTTTCTTCCGATGGCCTACTGCAAATTCGGGTGCCCGACGGGCTGGTTGCTGGAGTTTGTGAGACGGCGCGGGGGCAAACCCAAATTCGGAACGCGGGATGTCATCGGATTGATTCTGCTCGGGGTGGCGCTGGGTCTATTTCTCATTCCACAGGAGGTCTTCACAGGATGATTCAAGCGAGATCACTTTTGTTGCGAGTTTGGGGAGTGCTCGTCCTGCTCGCGATCGCTGCGGGTTTGCTGCGCGGACCTCTGGAGGAAAAGCGGGAAGTGCGGCGGGTCCGGGCAATGTTGCTGACGCTTCAGTCGGCCCTGCAGAACTACCACGTCGATGAGGAAATTTATCCGCGCCGAATGATGACGGGAGCGGAGCTGATTCAACTTTTGGAAGCGGAAGGTTTTCTGGAAGATCCGCCCGCGAATCCCTGGTCAGGCGGCGTTTACGCCGAGGGAGAGGACTGGATGCAATACCGGACGGATCAATTGGCGGAAACCTATGAGCTGACCGTTTTTTTTCCGGGGACGGAGGAGGTTCAGTTTCGTCTCGACAGCACGAAGAACCAGTCCCTGGAGTGAGCTTAGCGAACCGTCGCGAAGATTTGTCTTTCGGTGATTTCGATATCAGTTGCTCCCGAGAGACGTTTCGTCAGCTCCTCGTCTGACCAGTTGACTTCGAATCCACGAAACTCCCCGTTTTTTCCTCTCACGATCAGGCCCGTTTCGTCGCACCAGAAGTCTGCGACATTTGGAACTCTCCGTGGAAGGCTGCGGGATCTTTTGATGTCGGGAAGCGCTCCTTTTTTGACATTTCCCCAGCCGTGGAGAGTATCTTCGCTGTCGAGAATCCAGCAGGTTGTCCCGCTGAGTCCGATCTTCCGGGCGGTGAGGGCTGCTTCTTGAGCATACGCGGGAATTTCCCTCCGGTTGTAGAGTTCGACGTCGCCCCATAGCTGGATTTTACCGGCTTTCGTGACTGCCATCGTGGAGTGCCCTTCTGCTGTCAGAAGGCGAAACCGCTCCGTGCCGTCCGGAAGATCGAGCTGGCCCCGCGTGTTGTTTCCCCAGCCGAAAAAACGGCCGCTTTTGTCGAGGGCAACTCCGTGGTTGGACCCGGCATCGATCATCACAAAATGAAGGTGAGAGATCGGAACCAGATCCTTCGGCGCATCGTTGGCGCCCCAGATGACAATACCTCCGTCTTCAGTGAGCGCTGCGGTGAAACGGTCGCCGGCGGCAAGATCGATGATTCTGCCGGAGATTTCCGGAGGCGTGCATTGACCGGCCTTGTTCCGCCCCCAGCTCACGAGTTCGTTTGCGGACGTCAGTGCGACGACGTGACCGTTGGGATTGTCGGTGAAAGAAGTGAACGAAGCTTCAAAACGGACAACGGATTCAGCAAGTATGGGAATGTTTCCCAGTCCGACCCCGCTTCCTACGGGCGATTCGCGGGGGAATGAAATCAGCTTCGCAGACGGGTCCGGTTCACTCGTCGCATTTTCCGTGGATCGCTGCCAGTGGAGCATTCGATTGCCGGTGATGGTTGCAGCGGTGATGCGATGAAACGCATTGCCCAAACCGGGAATGCGGGACCAGTCCTGCTTCTCCCTGCCGGCGATGACTTTCCATTCACCGGCTGTGGTTTCACCCAACAGTGCGGCCGAGGAACTCGCAGCCCAGAGTTTGCGGTAGAGGGTGGGACGGAAGGTCGAGGGGGTTACCCCGCTTTTTCCCCACCCCCGCACGAGTCCGTTTTGAAACAATACATAGAGCGAGTCTTCGAGGCAGGTGATGGAGGCCACCGGCGGGAGGTTTTCGGGAACATTGCATTGCCCCTCGCTGTTTTCGCCCCAGGCAAAAACCCGGCCGTTTTTTGTCAGGACTGCAGTGAAATGATCTCCGGCATCGACGTCGACAATGTTGTCAAAAGGGTAGGGGATGTCGAGTTTTCCGGAAGCGGGAGAACCCCACATCTCAATTGATCCATCAACCCGGAGAGCGACTGCATGCTGCCGTCCCGCCGCGATCTTCACGACCCTGCTCAAGTCTCCCGGCGGAATGAAATCGTGGGTCATCCCTGCCGGCCAGGCGAATACCTTTCCGTCGGAGCGAAGCGCAAGCCCGCTGCCCGGGTTCGCTTCGAGTTGCACGATGTCGGTCAGACCTTCGAGAAAAACTTCTGACCGCAGGTCCCGACCAGCTGCGGTTACCCTGACAATGCCATCATCTTTTCCAGGGACAAAAAACTGATTGGGCGAGATCCAATCGATAAGGTGGAGTTTTCCCGGATCGATGTTGTCAGGGAGTTTCTCTGTAACCGGATTCCGGCCGTCCAGTTTCGTTAGCCGGGGAACGCCTGGAGGGGCCTTCACTTGAAGGGGAAATGACGGAGGGCGGGAAGCGACTGGATTGTTCGCGAGAGCTTCCCTGTTGTATGGCGGGTTCGCCATCGGGAGGGGCGTTTGCCGATATTCCGGAATTTTTGTCCCCCAGGGGGCGGGGAGGCTGGTCCGGATTGAAGAAAGAACAACGAGTAAAATTGCCGCTGCGGTAAAAGAGAGCACTGCATTTCGGATTTTTCTCCGCTTCCTCATCGATGCCGGAGACGGGACTGTCTCCAGCTTCGACTGCAATTCGCGAACCGTCTGAAACCGCTCGTCCGGATCCGGGGCGAGTGTCCGGGTGAGAAGCCGGTCAAAGGTTTTGCTGAAAGCCGGATTGATTTGGGAGACCTTTCTCCACGAACCGCGCGGAATCTGCATCGTCGCCATTTCGTAGAGAAGAACGCCTACGGCATAGATGTCGGCCCGGTGATCGATGGCCTGCGAATGACGTATCTGCTCAGGTGCGACGTAGTCGGGAGTTCCCACAGCAACCTGGCTGAAGGTCAGGGAGAGCTGAGGGTCGGAATGTTCGGGAAGCAGTTTTGCGAGGCCGAAATCGACGAGCTTGATATAGCCATCCTTCGAAACAAGAACGTTCGCGGGTTTGATGTCGCGGTGAACGACTCCATTTTCGTGCGCATAGTGGAGCGCCTCGCAGATCTGAATGGCCCACTTCAAAATGGTTTCCTGAGGAATTGCTCCCTCCCGCAACCGGTCGCGAAGGTTCGTGCCTTCGACAAATTCCATCGAGAAAAATGGATCGCCCAGTCGCGTTTCCCCCACATCGAGAATCGTGACGATAGACGGATGAGTCAGTGCGGAAAGAGCTTTCACCTCCTGGAGAAACCGGGCCTTCAGTTCATCTGCATCATCCTGAGTTTTCTGTTTTAACACCTTGAGCGCAACGACGCGGTCAAGCTTTAGCTCGGTGGCGAGATAGACTTCCCCCATACCGCCGATTCCGAGGAGTCCTCCGATGTCGTATCCCGCGATCTCCGGACGGGAATGTTCCGAATTTTCGAAGGGAACGTCGACGAGACTTTGCGAAACCCGCTGCATTGTGCAGAAGGGGCACATGCCGGCAGGGGAATGGGTCGGGATTTCGTTTCTGCAGGTCGCACAGATTTTTGGACTGTGTTGATTCTCCGTCATCTCGCCGGGGATGCCACGGTGTTTGTTAGTCTTTTCGAGGGCTGAAGGCAGAGAAGAGTGTCAGGAACTCGTCCTCGACCCATTCGCTTGAATCAACTGTTCGTGCGACCTCCGCCAGTATCGATCTAGTCCATTTTTCCCGAAGTCGTGACAGAAGGACCCGTGAATGAGATACTGATATGTTGAGCCTTGCGGCAATGGACGCGTGATCGGGGGCTTCTCGTTCTGCGAGAAAGGGGGCGTAGGCTTCGAACATTTCCGCTTTTCCCTGATCCCGGATGGTTTGCTCCAGCTCGGTGTGAGCACGGCTCAATACGTGAATCGCCCATTGCCGGTCAAATTCCGTCGAAGGATCCGGTCTGTCTTCGGCAAAAACATCCGGCGAATCATCGAGCGAAAAATGAACTTTTCCGCCCCCTCGTTTTTGGCGGTGTTCCTTTCTCCAGCGGTTTTTGAGGAAAAAATTCAGATCGTTCAAAAGGAAATTCCGGAGACGGCCGAGTTCGGGTGACGCCTTGTCAAAGACTTCGCGGCGCTCCATGTCGAGAAAGTAGTCCTGAAAGATATCCTCGGCTTCGGTAGCGGTGACCCCCGTCACAAATTCAAGATAGCGGAGGATGGGAGGCCTGTATTCCTCATACAGGTCGGACAGAGCGGCCTTCGAAACGGCAGGATCCGGAGAGGAAACGCGCTTTACCAAACTCCAGTGAGTGGGGTGAAAGGAAGACATGATTCAGAAGTCAAACTGTCCGCGTAAGCGTCCCGCGTCAACCGGCAGGACGGGACTTACTTCTTCGTTTTCCCGTGTTTTCATTCGCAAGTCCACTGTGTCGGTGAATCTTCTGCGGATAGTATTGATCTGACTGCGCCATGAACATCCACGAATACAACCGCAACGCCTGGAACCTCCAATCTGAGGAAGGGTGCCGCTGGAGCACTCCGTATCCCGATGAGGTGATCGAGGCGGCAAAGGCGGGGGACTGGTCTGTCATCCTCACCCCGAACAAACCGGTTCCTTCGTCGTGGTTTCCGGGCTACCCGGATCTCGCCGGCGTTCGGATTCTTGCTTTGGCGAGCGGGGGAGGGCAGCAGGTTCCGGTGTTTGCGGCGGCGGGCGCGGAGGTGACTTCCTTCGATGCATCGGACGTGCAGTTGCAGAAAGATGAGGAAACCTGCACGAAGCACGGCCTCGACGTTCGCACGATGCAGGGGGATATGGCGGATTTGTCAGGATTGCACGACGGGGAGTTTGATTTGATTTTCAATCCGGTCTCCAACGTATTTGCAGAGTCGTTGCCGCCGATCTGGAAGGAGTGTCATCGGGTGCTTCGTCAGGGCGGGACCCTGCTTTGCGGATTTATGAATCCGGCTTTCTACCTGTTTGATCACGAGGTGCTGGAGGAGACCGGCAAGTTGGTCGTTGCGCACCGCCTGCCCTATTCAGACATGGAGAATGCAGACGCAGAAATGCTTTCCGATCAATTGGAGGCACAAGTCAGCGTGGAATACAGCCACAGTTGGGAGCTGCAGCTGGGAGGGCAGTGTGATGCCGGTTTCGCGATCACCGGATTTTTTGAAGACGACTGGGATACCGAGTCCACGGGGCTGCAGGGCTGGTTCCCGATGATGGCAGCGACGCGAAGCGTGAAGCGATAGAAGGGAGATTCCGCAGACTCAAGTTTTTTGCCCCGTGGGCCTCACCAGTATGTCGGTAACTTCGGCGGTTTCCGGCATCGTGACCTGGTGCAGGACCAGTTCGGCTACTTCCTCCGGCTGGAGAATGGGATAGTCGACGCCGCCGTATCCTCCTCCGGTTTTCTGTCCCGAAAAATATACATCGAGCAATTCGGTTTCGACGAAGCCGGGGGAAATGCTGCTGACCCGGGTCAAATTTCCTTTTGCCCGCAGTTCCTGGCGAAGGCCCTCGGTCATGGCGCGCACCGCGAATTTGGTCGCGGAATAGAACCCGCCTTTTCCCGGAACCCGGTGGCCGGACATGCTGCTGATATTGACGATATGCCCTCCGTGCTCCGGGAAATGGGGAAGGGCTTCGCGGGTGACAACGGCGAGAGCAAAAACATTCAGGTCGAGCATGGCGCGCCATTTTTCGATGTCGCCATTGCTCAGGTTCGCCTGGTAGGCGACTCCGGCGGCATTGATGACGATGTCGAGTCCTCCCAGCGCGCTCGCAGCCAGATTTACGGCGTCCTGAGCGGGACCGGTTTCGGTGAGGTCGACTGGGAAAGAAAAAGCTTTGGTTCCCTCCCCGATAAGATCCTCCGAAAGATCGCGGAGACGTTCCTCCCGGCGTGCCAGCAGGGCGATATCGGCTCCCTGTCCGGCGAATGCCCGCGCAATCGCATTTCCGATGCCGCTTGATGCGCCGGTGATGAGGACTCGTTTTCCGTCGAGAGATGATCCGTTCTGCATGGCGGGAAAGGTGGCGCGTTCAGGGGCGTTTTTCCAAGAAAAATGCGACAGAAAGGAGCGATCTGCTCTACTGTTCCCCGATGAACGTTTTTTCGTATCGTTTTTTCCCTGCAGTCTTCGCTCTCGCGTTTCCGGCTTCGTTGTGCGGGGAGGACTGGCCGCATTTTCTCGGGCCGAATCACGACTTTCACAGCGCGGAAACCGGGCTGAATCTGGAATATTCGGAAGAAGGGCCGAAGCTGCTCTGGGAGGTGGAGCGGGGCAAAGGACATGCCGGGCCTGTCATTGCCGACGGCAAACTGGTTTTCATCCACCAGGTCGAAAAACAGGAGGAGATTCGCTGCCTCGATGCCGGGACCGGAACAGAAATCTGGAAGCACGCTTACGCTGTAGATGTGGCGCAGAGCTACGGGATTACCGACATGCCCCGTTCCAGTCCGGTGATCGATCCGGAGACGAAGCATGTCTACTCGCTCGGGAATGACGGAGATTTGCTCTGTCTTCAGCTCGATGACGGAAAGATCGTCTGGCAGAAACGTCTCGAGAAGGAGTTCGGACCTTCGCCTTTTTTCTTTGGCTACGGTTCGAGCCCGCTGGTCTATGGGGAAAAGCTCATCGTTCAGGTCGGTTCGGACGAGCATTGTGTGGTCGCGTTGAACAAAAAAGATGGATCGGTGATCTGGTCGAACGATCACGAGTGGAACGGGAGTTACGCTTCCCCGGTCATCGGGCAGGTCAACGGTGAGGATCGTCTCTTCGTTTTTGCCGGCGGAATGGTGAAGCCGCCGCACGGCGGATTACTGTGCATCGACCCGGAAAGCGGAACGATTCTCGACGCGTTTTCGTGGCGTTCTGACAACTTCGCGAGCGTAAACGCGGCGACGCCGGTTCCCTGCGGGCCGAACCGGATATTCCTCACGGAAGACTACGGTCTCGGCGGAGTTATGCTGCAATACGGCCCTGATTCGAAGGCGCGGGTTGTGTGGACTTCACCTGAGTTCGGCTGCCAGTTTCAAACACCGATTTACCACGACGGGATCATCCACGGGTTTGGCGGGAACGGTGGACTGATGCTCGCTTTCGACGCGGCCACGGGGCGAATGCTCTGGAATGAAGCGTTTTACGACACGACGATTCAGTGGAAAGACCGGCCCATCCCGATCAGCCTGGGGCACGCTCATTTGATTCACGTCGACGGGGGCTTTCTCTGTCTGAGTGAAAACGGGGCTCTGCTCCGCATGGATCTCGGTCCGGGAGGGTTTCAGATTCTGTCCAAGGCGCGATTGTTCTACGCACCCGAAACCTGGGCCCCGCCGGCGATCAGTAACGGACTGCTCTACATCAACCAAAACGAAATGGGGTCTCGATTGTTGTGCTACGATTTGCGGAAAAAGATGGAGTAAACAGGGTGTAGTTGCCGGGATACCCTGTTCCTCCGGAGTTTCAACCGTGTTGGAAAATCCCTTTGCGCCATTACGATTTCCCTCCACTGTAACGACTCAACAGCCCACATCGACGTGCCAGACGCTCTTACCATCGCCCAAACCTGTGCCCGCTATGCAGATGAAATGCAGGCGGAGGATATTGTCATTCTTGATTTGCGGGGAATTTCCTCTCTCGCAGATTATTTCGTGATTTGCACGGCGACTTCACTTCCTCATCTGAAAGCGGTGAGTCGTGACGTTCGTCTCAAGACGGAGGAGGAGATCGGCGAGAAGCCCCGCTCTGCTGACGGGGATGCGAGCAGCATGTGGCTGGTGATTGATTACGTCGACGTGGTCGTTCATGTGTTCCATGAGGAAAAACGCGAACTGTACGCGCTGGAGGAACTCTGGTCGGATGCGCCGAGGGTCGAGTTCAATTCTTCTGTGAGCGAATCCTGACCCGACCCGCCTGATGCGAATCGAAGTCGTCAACACGGGTACAGAATTGCTTCTCGGAAAAGTGGTAAACACCCACGCCTCCTATTTTGGACAGGAACTTTTCAAACTCGGCCTGCGAGTTCAGCGCCAGACGACGATTCCGGACGGAGAGGAAATCCGGACGGTACTGGAAAATGCGTTTCCCCGCTGCGACGCTATCCTAATCACGGGCGGACTGGGTCCGACAAACGACGACATGACCCGCGAGGTCGTTGCGGAGATGCTGGGCCGAACTCTTCATCTCGACGAAGACATTCTCGAAACAATCAACGAGATGTTCCGGAGTCGCGGGCTGAAACAAAATCGTTCCAATGACCGTCAGGCAATGGTCCCGGAGGGCGCGGAGGTGTTGCAAAACCCGCACGGTACAGCCCCCGGACTTTACCTTCCCGCGACAGCGGAAGAGGGCAGCACGACTCCGCACCTTTTTCTACTTCCCGGCCCTCCCCGCGAGTTGAAGCCGATGTTTGCCGAGGAGGTCGTTCCGAGACTCTCGTCGCTTCGCGATTCCGGGGACCGTTTCGATATCTGGCACAATTTCCGAATTTACGGAGTAGGGGAGTCATCCCTCGCATCGAAGCTGGAACCACTCCTGGAGCCGATTGAGGACCTGGAGCTGGGCTACTGTGCGCGGCTTGGTGAGGTCGATCTACGGCTTATCGGTCCGTCGGCGGCCATTGAGACAGCCTCTGAAATCATTCGCGCGGAATATGCCGAGGACATCATCGTGGAATCGGAAGAGTCCATCGAGGAAGTTGTTCAGCAGCTGCTCGCAGAGCGCGGGGAAACGGTTTCCACTGCCGAAAGCTGTACGGGTGGGAATATTGCCTCCACCATCACAAACGCATCCGGATCGAGTTCCGTATTCCGGCAGGGGTATGTGACCTATGCAAATGAAGCGAAGCAGGCGCTTCTCGGAGTTTCTGCAGAGACCCTGGAGGCTCACGGGGCCGTCAGCGAACCGGTCGTGCGGGAGATGGCAGAAGGTTGTTTGCGTGTCAGTGGGGCCGATCACGCTGTTGCCGTGAGCGGCATTGCCGGACCAACCGGCGGCACGGAGGAAAAGCCCGTCGGGACCGTATATGTAGGGATTGCGAGCCGGGAGGGGGAGACATTTGCGAAGCGTTATTTTACGCCGTCCGACCGCGTTAGCTTCAAGCTTCGAGTGACGCGCCTCGCGCTCGATTTGCTTCGTCGCAGGCTTCGCGGGTTCTCGCTCGATTAATTGGCAGTTTCGGGCTAATTTTGGGGGATATCTCCCGTTCAAGAAAACGGAGGCATACGGTAAGAGGCTTCCGGCGGATATTTTGAAATGTTTCTCTCTATGAACAGATCGCGTTTTCGAACATCGTTCGCATTTGTCGCAGCGGTGCTTGCCTTCGCCTGTTTACCCGTGGCTTCCCATGCACAACTTTTTGGAGGGAATGGATTGTTCAACCGGAATAAGGACGATGCTCCGGTTGGTTTGAGTCCGGAGCAAATTGGTATTCCAACTCCCGTTACCGGCAAAGTGGAAGCGGTAAAGGGAATGGAGATCCAGTTTGAGATTCATGCCCAGTCTAAAACCCCTGCAGCGAAGGTGGAATTTTTGATCAGGACCTTTCCATCGGCCGGCAAAATTACCTCCCTGGTCGACCATCCGAGCAAGCGGAATGCTGCAATAGTTACCTACTATGCGGACCCGGGTTCGACTGCGGAGTCCGATGCTTTCGCTTTTGCGGTGCGCTATCGAGGGGGGCGTTACTCCTCTGCGATGCGCTATGACATCTCACTGGGAGAGGTAAAGTCGGAGATTTCCACGGACAAAGAAATCGATTTTGGTGCCGTGGTTGTGGGAAGCAGTGTAGAGAAAGAGATCACAGTGCGGAATCTCGGGAAAGCTGAATTCTCAACCCGACTGGCGCTATCCCCACCCTGGTATCTGGTCGACCCCGCAGATGGGAATCTTTCTTTGAGTGGAAACGGGGTTAGAAAAGTAAAAGTGGAGTTTCGACCGAACCTTCCCGGGGAGACGACCTACTTTCTGAGCTTTTCCCGAAGCAAACACGGGACCACCAAGCTGATCGGGCAGGGGGGCGAGCCTTTTCGTCTCGTTACGCAACAGGCTACTCTGTCCCTGGACGAGCGCAGTGGTAAGCGGGTCGGTGAGTTGGTTCTATTGAACCCCGGGGTCAAGCCCGTTCGAGTTCTCGCCCGCGGCAGCAATCGGCTCAGCGCCAGTCTAGAGAAGGAGTATTTTTTGCCGCCCGGTAAACCAAGATCGATAAAGGTGGCTCTTGCTGCGACGGATACTGCTCCCTTTGACGGGATGGTTCAGTTTTATCTCGAAACCGGTCTCACGAAGACAGTCCAAGTCGTTGCCCCGGTGGTTCCCGGCAGCTTACAGCTCTCAATTCCCGGCTCAGTTACCACAGAATTGATCAATTTCGGTCAGGTAAAAGCCGGGGAGATGGTAGACCGATCGATAATCCTAACCAATCCCGGTGGTGTTGCTGTTCCGCTGGAGTTCCATATTCCATCGCCGTTTCGCCTTTTGAACGATCCGGGCCCGGCCCTTGCTCCTATGGGCTCAGTGAACATCGCGATCGGCCTGAACCCTCCGGTGACTTCGAGAGGACCGGTTGATGTGACCATGAATATTTTTGGAAACGAGCAGACCTTTCCGGTTCGTCTGATGGGGAATGTATTGAAATCAAAATCGGGGACCGGGG
>JAKSBG010000196.1 GCA_022361255.1 Verrucomicrobiales bacterium | reverse complement strand
TACAGACGGTTTCAATACCCGGCAACCTCTGTCTGCTTTCCTTTCCTTCTTCCTCCGAAGTGACATGAAGCACGCACTTTCTCGAAATTCCCAAATAGCACATTTTGTCCCAAACGGATTTAAGTTTGGGGTGAGAAGACCCTTGCCAGCGTTGCAGAGCTCCATGGGGGGACCAAACCACAGGCTTCTCGAGTAATTTGGAAAGAAAAAGCGTCGGAAGCGTTGGAAACGAATACACAGCAGTCAAGTGGACTACATCCGACCAACGGACATAGGAAGGGAGTAAGCGCAACATGGCCGGAGAAATCAAGGCGGGCGACATCGCGACCGATGAGAGCATCGAGATTATCGACAAAGATCACGTGCTCGCCACGTTGACCGACGACGTACCCTTTGTGATGGAAATGGTGGTCGAGAACGGGCGCGGTTATGTTCCCTCGAGTGAACATAGTGACAATGTGCAAGAGATCGGCATCATTCCGATCGACGCCATCTTTAGCCCGGTACTCCGCGTTCGCTACCAGGTTGAGGAAACCCGCGTCGGCCAGAAGACCAACTACGACAAGCTAACGGTGGAAATCACGACCGACGGATCGCTCGGCCCCGAGATGGCGCTGGTCGAAGCGGCCAAGATTCTACGCAAGCATCTCAATCCTTTTGTGCAGTATTCGAGCCTGGGCCCGCAAATTCGCTCGCCAGCCCGTACGACCACGAGCGAGGGTATCGACCCTGGCCTGGAAGCCAAGCTTAGTTTGCCAATCGCTGAGTTGAAGCTCTCGGTGCGGGCAAGCAACTGCCTGGAAAGCGAAAACATAATGACCGTTCGCGAACTGGTTGCCCGTAGCGAAGATGCACTGCTTGAGGTGCGTAACTTCGGCGAAACCACGCTGACGGAAGTCCGTGAAAAGCTCAGTGAATTGGGTTTGCACCTTGGCATGCGTGTACCCGCGCCTGTCGGGGTTTAGCGCCGATTCGCATCACCACTTTTGCAAAGATTAGAGTCATGCGACATCGACGCCGT
>JAKSBG010000255.1 GCA_022361255.1 Verrucomicrobiales bacterium | reverse complement strand
CCGGCGTCGATTGCAACCCGGGCGACTTCGGGTTTGGAAGTATCAATGGACAGGCAGGCTTCGGGGTGCACACTCCGGATTGCCTGGAGCACAGGAATCGTTCGGGCAATTTCGTCCTTAACGGAAACTTCTTCCGCACCGGGTCTGGTGGATTCCCCGCCAATGTCGAGAATGGCGGCACCTTCGCCGAGCATCGAGGAGGCGCGGGTCACGGCGGCATCGACAGAGTCGTAACTTCCGCCGTCGGAAAAGGAATCAGGCGTTACGTTGAGGATCCCCATGACCTCTCCGCGCGTGGTGAGGTCGAACAGGTGCTCCCTGCAATGCCAATTCATGGCTCAGCGTGGCCGTTAACTCAATGCCGGTTCGAGCGGGCGTTCCTCCTCTTTTTCCGGCGCTTCCAGGTCGCGATTCGGCTTTTGCGGCTCAAGCCCGAGTTTTTTCAGGAGATTCAAATCAGCCTCGGACTGCGGGTTGCCTGTCGTGAGAAGTTTGTCTCCGTAGAAAATGGAGTTTGCCCCGGCGAAGAAGCAGAGTGTCTGGAGTTCTTCGCTCATTTGTTTGCGACCTGCGGAGAGTCGGACCTTGGCTCCCGGAATGGCGATGCGTGCGATCGCGATCATGCGGACGACTTCGAAGGAATCGACTCCCTGTGATTCGGCGAGAGGGGTGCCGGGAATGGGCACGAGTGAGTTGATCGGGACGCTTTCGGGCGGCGGATTGAAGTTGCTGAGAATTTCCAGCATTTTGAGCCGGTCTTCGGTGCTTTCACCGAGTCCGAGAATCCCGCCGGAACAGACCGACATACCGGCATCCTGAACATGGCGGAGGGTATTGAGACGATCCTGAAAGGTGTGTGTCGAGACGATGTTTTTGTAGTGCTCGGGTGACGTATCGATGTTGTGGTTGTAGGCCGTGACACCGGCTTCTTTCAGTTTCTGTGCTTCGGTTTCGCCCAGCTCACCGAGAGTGGTGCAGACTTCCATACCCAGCTCGCTGACGCTTTCGACGATGTCGAGAACCTGATCGAAGCGTTTGGTCCCGTCGCGCACGCCTTTCCACGCCGCTCCCATGCAGAAGCGGGTTGAGCCGTTGTCGCGGGCCAGTTTGGCACGCTCGAGAATATCGCATTTCTCCATGAGTCGCTCCGGTTCGACCTCGGTGCTGTAGCGTGCGGATTGGGCGCAGTAGGAGCAATCCTCAGAACAGCCGCCCGTTTTGATGCTGAGAAGAGTGCAGAGCTGAACCTCCCGTTCGGGCCAGTTTGCTTCATGGACCCCTCTTGATTTCTGGATCAAATCGAAGAAGGGAAGATCGTAGAGCTCTTTCAGTTCGTTGTACTGCATGGCAAAAAGTTGTGAGTGCTTTCAGTGACGGACCGGTGGCGGACCGTAGCAAAGAACGGACCACGAATTTGGCAAATTTCACCTGTTTCTTTGATAGAAAGCCGGGTGAAGCCGTTTTGTCAGGAACCGGGGTGGGGGAAACAAAAATCGGAGAGTTTCCGTGCCCGATGATGATGCTCTGCAGTCACGGAGGACCGTGCCCCGCCGCAGAAATGTGTCCGGTTGCTTTCCGGAGGGGCGTCGTCCCCGACGACTTTCGCCGTTTCCGGTTCCCCGGATCAACTCGTCCAGCGGCCGCCGGGAGAAACAAATGGGAGGACCAACTGCCCGGTCTGGGAATAGTCCGTTTTCCCGATTGCCCCAATCATTTTCACACCCGTGGCACGTCGCCACGCTGCGCTGAAGGCCTCGCCGCTGTGGCACCCCCAGCTTTTGCAGTAGGCTCCGCGGGCAAACGCTTTCCTGCTGATTTTTGGCAGATCAGCCTGGTGAAGAAACACCTTGGAAGCTCCCAGGATTTCGTTGCTGTAGTCGAAAACAAAGCAGTATTTATTCGAATGGCCGAAGTATTCAAAACCGGATACTTTTGTCTGCCTGCGGTTTTGCCCTGCGTTGACGTAATTAATCAGCTCGCTTGTCTGATTGAACCAGACGAGACGGATTTTGTATTTGTCGCGCACACTTTCGATCCAGCTGATCAAAGGCTCGCCGTCCTCACTGGCGCGGGTAACGTAGCCCGGTCGGTAGACGAGCCAGGTGATGTTGATCTTGTTGTCTGTTGCCTTCTGCAACTGCTGCACCCGGATCCGGGCAGTACGAATGAAATTCCCCCAGTAGCGGTCGTGACGGTGCTCTTCACGCCGGTAGTTTTCCCAATAGCGAAGCGCCGGTCCCCCCGAAACAATAATGTATTCGTCGTTCGGATCGAGCGCTGCCGGGGCTTTTTCCGCAAAGGGGAAAAGGGCGAGCAGGATGAGAGAGAGAACGAATGATTTCCGGGCTATCATGATGACGGTTTCGGTGCAGACGATACGGGATCAGAGCAAAAACGCAAGGTGGTCCGGGAAGGCGGGATCGACTTCAGCCAATGCCCAGCAGCCCGGTGAAACGCTCCCAGAGGAGAGCCATACGGTTCTGCTTTTTCTGCTGTTCCTCGAGCTCCTTCTGTTGGCGAAGGTATTCGTCGAAAGCGACGAGGCGCTGGTGGTGACGGTTCACGCGGCCAACGAACCAGCGCCAGTCATCGCCGGGGCGACCGTTGTCCATGAGGAAATGCGGGCAGTTTTTATTAGGGGTGGAGTAGCCCTCCCTCGGCCAGTGATAGTGAGCGCGAATGTTCTCGATCGGAATTTTGTGATGATACATCAGCGAGGCGGCGAGCTTGGCAGTCCGCTCCATAGTTGCAACCTGATTGTTGCCCTGGTGCTCGCACATTTCGATGCCGATGGAGTAAGTGTTTCCCGGCCCGTCAAAATCGGCGTGCTCGCCGCGTTCGTCGGTGGGAATGTGTTGAATGACAGCATCATCCTGAACCGTGAAGTGCCAGCAGAGGTAGCCAATGACGCCTCCACGGAGGGCGCCGCGTTTGAGCGCTTTGGCGTGCGCGTAGGCGTCGCCGGTGGGGTTCTGAGTGCTGTGAATCGTGATGAACTTCGGCTCCAGCTTGCGGAATATGCGTCGACCGTAGGAACCCTTGGGGATCAGGTCGACTTTGATGTTCAGCTCTTTGTGAGCCTGCTGCGGATTCACAGGGGTATTCGCGACGGCTCCGAGTTCCTTTTCCCAAAGCGGGCTTTTCCGGGTGCTGTTGCTTTGGGTCGTTGTGTTACAGGACGACAACACGGCGAGTAATCCGCCAAATGCCAGCAGGGGTATCACAATTCGTAATGCGTTCATCAATCCAGTAATTTTGGGTTAAGGGGCAAAAATTTACTTCGATTGGGTAAGATTCGCAAATTTTATTTGGAAAAATTAAAAACTTATCATCTGTGATAATTTGGGGAAATGAAATGGATCGAACGGGGGAAGGAGCTGACTGGGCCGGTTATCGCTCCAGAATTTCCACTTCGTAGCCGTCCGGGTCGGTCACGAAGGCCATTTTGATTTTGTCGCCGGATGGAAATGCCTCCCTCCAGTCTTCGGGCCAGATTTCGATGCCGTCTTTTTCGACCTTGTCGCAGTATTCCATGATGTCTTCGACGCCGACTGCGGTGTGCATCAGATCTTCGGGGAATTCGACTTTGAAATCGGGAGAGTAGCAGAGTTCGAGGAAGTGCTCGTTGCCTTCGAGTTCGAGAAAGGCGAGCTGGTTTCCGGCAGGGGACTTGTCGGTGCGACGGGTCAGTTGAAAGCCCAGCTTCTCGTAAAATTCGATAGTCTTGTCGAGGTCGCTGACACGGATACGGGTGTGGAGGAATTTGATCATGATGCGGAAATGAATCGAATTGTGGGAGCTTGGCAAGGGGCGAGATGGTGACCCCCCACGGATGAATAGCTCAAAGATGATGAGTCCACTGAAACAGTGCGACGGCTTCTTTCGTGACTTCCAGCTCATCGGGTTTCAGGCTGACAGTAACGCTGTGTCTGGCTGTTCGAATGCGAAATTCGATCGAATCGGCGCTGATGAGATCTGCGGCATTGCCTGCCTCGGCGGTGTCGAGGTACGCCTGCGTAGTAGTATTGAAGTTCCCGTCGGTGCGTTCCCGCTTTTGTGATTCGTTGGCACGACAGGCGATCGGGAAGTGGCTGGGCTGATTGTCTCCCCGAACGAGAATATTATCGGTTGGATCGCCTTCGAAACGGGAAGACCACCCGTGGGCGCGCAAGTAGTAGTTCCCGTCGGAATGATGAACGAGCAGGATCGACTGGCTGTAGATCATTCGTTTGCTGTCCCAGTCGGGGTGGAGGTAGGTGACTGATCCGGACTCATGCGTGAAACGGGCATCGCCGAAGGCTTCCTCCAGCCGTTTCCCGAACAGAACCTTCCGGTCTTCCGGCGCGATTTCAGAAAACGGGATTTTTTGGAGATTCCCGTCGGAATCCCGGATCACGACGTCGACACCGAGGAAACCGACCCCGTCGACCGACTTTTCCTTCCAGCTAATCGTACCGTATTTTCTCTTCGACAGCTGATCGCCAAACATTTCTTCCAGGGCTTCCGTATTCGTGGTCGCCGGAGTGTTCCCGCCCTGTGGCGACTCCATGCCCATCATCTGCGAAGAGACACGGTTGGCCGTGAGAAATCCCTCTTTCACAAGTAGAGAACCATGTCGGAAAATCCGGATCAGCTCCCGCATGCTGTTGGCTTCCGTTTCATCCGGTTCGATTACGATTTCTTCGTCGTTTCCCCGAACGATGAAGCGGAGCCGGTTTTCTTCCAGCGCGCTTTCGACAGCTTTCAGAAGAACATCGTCCCTGCCGTAGTTAATAGAAATGCGAGCTCTCGTCCGCCGCCTTCCATTATCCTGAAAGGCAAGCCGGTCAGAGTCCCGCAGCTGATAGATAGCAGCCGGTTGCCCGTCCGGACTTGAGACGGCGACTTCGCTGAACTGAAAAAAATCGACGTTCGGGTGATTCAGAAACACGGCAAAATTAAACCTCCCGGGGCCGAAAGCTACGTAGCTGTAATTTTTTTCGTTTCGACGGTTGGCGGGGATGTGCCGCGAATAATAGAAATCGGTGTTGATGTCTTTCGAGTGAGACAGCTCGAATTGGCTTTCGAGTCGGGCTGCAAAAATGGGAAGCTGATCACGAAGAGAAAATTTCTCATCCGGAATGAGAAAGCGACGCCCTTCCGGTGTGCGAAACCGTCCCTGTCCATTTTCGAATTCGATCAGCGAAGCCCGGATCGTTTTCCCATCTACACTTGTCCAGTCGCGTTCCGGAACGAGTGAGGACTGGGGAAATGCAGGACTCGTGAAGACAAAAAGGATTGTGACGAGGTATGAATAAAAACCCTTCATTGAGAAATTCCGATACGGTATTTAAGAAGGAAAGAATCACTCGAACAACCCCGAAACCACCGGATTGCCTGATGCTTTCGCTCTTTTCCGCCAGGCCATTGCCTCCTCTTCTCCGATCGCACCGGTTTGGATCATATGCTGTAATCGCAAGGCGGCCGGGACGCTGTCGATCCCGGGTTCCGGCGAAGGCTTTTCCTCAAGTGCTATGATCCAGTCGTGGAGCAATCGCGTCCCGGTGGGATCCGGAGTTCTTGCCCCGATCATCGGCATGTGACCGATCCCGGACGTGACAGAGCGGTAGTATAAAACGGAGCGATACGGGTCGCCGGGCGAAATCAGGGCCGCATCAGGAATGCCGAAGTTTCCCTTCTCCGGCGGGGCGAGCAGGTCAGAATCCTCCAGAGTGGTGGCCAGATCCATCTTGATGGTGACCGAGCCGCCTCCGCGTCGGCGATGGCAGTGGGCACAATTCGCGGCCAGCCAGGTCCGGGCGCGGAGGTCGACGGGGGCATTAAGGTCAGTAACGAGCGCGGCCGGTTCGGTTTCCGCTTTTTTCACGAACATATCATTGATGAGGCCGAGCTTTTGAAACCTCTCGAGTTGCCCGTCGCGATTGAGTTGACCGGGGTGGAAAGCGAGGCGGTAGTCCGATCCGATATTGTGGCAGCGAATGCACTCGGATCGTGCGGAGAAGGTCCACGGTCTGCCGGCAATGTCGACCGTTTCTCTCCCGGCTTTGACGAGCTCCGCATCGGTCTGTTTTTCGTTCCACCGGTAGCTGTAACCCTGCCAGAGTTTGTCGGCGTAGTGGAGAAGTTGCGTTTCGATCTTCCGCCCTTCGCGGGATAAAGTTTTGGCGAGCACCGTGTTTTCCGGGACGGTTGCGAAGGGGCCGCGTTTGGCTTCGATCCTACCTCGACCGGGAATAGCGACCCAGCGGTTCGCTGTCGCGCCATCCGCCCACATTTCTCCGTTGATGTCGAAAGCGTAGACCCCGTCGGCAGGGGCGCCGGAGGGCAGATCGGAAAAGAGGCCCGTTTCAGAGAGCTTTCGGGGAAAGCCTGAGGAGCGGTCCGGTACCGGGTTTTTCACGAGCCGGTAGAGATGCTGTTGGTCGGGCCAGTCGAGAAAGATGACTTCCCCTTTTGCGGCCTGACCGAAGCTGACGATTTGCATGCGGGTGTCGGCGAGAAACTCCTTTTTCTTCACTTCCCGGCCATTCAGTGTCAGGCCCCACAATTGCCCCGTGACGAAGTCGCCGTAGAGGTATTTGTCCTGCAACCCCGGTAGGCGGTCAGCCTCGTAAACGTATCCACCTGTGATCGAGGCAAACTCCGTATGCGGATGCATCACGGTTGCGGGACTGATCGCCGAGGGCCCGGGATTTTGGTTCACCTTGATCGGCTGGACGGCCTCGACGATCGACCAGCCGAAATTTGATCCGCGCTCGACCCGGTAGAGCATCTCCCACAACTCCCAACCGACATCCCCGACCCAGAGATCGCCGGTGGTGGGGTGAAAGCAGAGCTTCCACGGATTGCGAAAGCCGTAGGCCCAAATTTCGGGGCGGGCATCGGGGACTTCGAGAAAAGGATTGTCGGCAGGGACGACGTACGGTTTACCCGGTTCGCGCTGGTCGACATCGATGCGGAGAACGGAGGAAAGCAGGTCCGTCAAATCCTGGCCGGTGTTGAGCGGATCGGGTGGGGAGGGGACTTCCGAATCGCCGGTGAGAATGTAGAGCATTCCGTCCGGACCAAATCCGAGGTGGCCTCCATTGTGTCCGCCGGATCGAAAGGTCAGCAGAATTTCTTCTGTCGCAGGATCGAGCTCGAGCCTGTCGGGGAAAACACGAAATCGCGAGATGCGCGTCCCGTCGTCGAGCGGCTTCGCGTCGATCCGGTAAAAGACAAAGACCTCGCGGTTTTTCTCAAAATCCGGGTGAAAGCAGATGCTGAAACTGGAGTTAAACGGATCGTGGCTTTCTTTGAAATCGGCGAAGAGCTTTTTCTGTGGATTTTCCACCGAGAGATCGTCCGGCAGCATCCAGATTTTTCCCATCTGTTCCGTGAGAAAAAGGAGATTTCGGGACGGCAGGCGGGCGATGTCACAGGCTTTGGAAAAGGTGAGATGTGGCCAGACCGCTTCGGCGGAATACGGGCGTGGCGGGAGGGGTGAGCCGGTAACCTGCGATGTGCTCCATGGGACACGCTCTTCTGCAAAGGCAGCAGAAAGATACAGCAGCAAAATGGAGAGAGCTCGAACCATCGGAGTCGGAGGTATAGAAAAACGAAGGCAAATAAACAAGAGAGGAATTTGGTAGCGGCGATCTCCAGATCGCCGAAATCCAGGGAAATATTTTGTCTCGCCCGGGGGAGCACCGGAACGGTTGAAGCTTGCTCAATCCGGCAAATCAATTCACTCTTCCCCCATGAAGTCCCCGTCGCGTCGCGCCGTTCTCACCGCTGCCGGAGTCGCCCTTGCCGGGTTCGTTGGTTTCGAAATTGGGCAGCGCACGGCCGCCCCGGATCCGCTGTCCGTCGACGGTCCACTCATTGGTATCACCAGCCTGACCAGCGACACCTACGTCCGGGCTATCCGTGAGTCAGGCGGCATCCCGATTGTTCTACCCAACGCCGACGGCAGCACCGAAAAAGTGGAGGAATACCTCGAGCTGCTCGACGGACTTCTGATGCCGGGCGGCGCTGATATTCCTCCCTCGGAATACGGTGAAGAACCGCATGAAACCGTAAAGCTTCTCGATGACGACCGCTACCATTTTGAGAAAGCGATGGGCACTGCCTGGATTGAAAAAACCGACAAGCCCCTGCTTGGAATCTGTCTCGGAGGCCAATGGGTCAACGTTGCGAGCGGAGGATCGCTCGTCCAGGACATCCCGTCCGAATTTGACGGGCTCAATCACCGGGACCGAACTCACAAAATTACCCTGGAGCCTGATTCCCGTCTCAGCCAAATCTTCGAGGCTACCGAGCTGGAGGTGAATTCTCTCCATCATCAGGCCGTGAAGAAACCGGGACGGAATTTGCGCATTGTCGCCCACTGCCCCGATGGAGTCGTCGAAGCCGTCGAGTCGACTGACCCGGACCGTTTTCTCATAGGTGTGCAATGGCATCCCGAAAAAATGATGCCCGATGATCCGGTACAGGCAAAACTGTTGCGAGCATTTGTTGAAGCCGCCACAGTCGCAAAAAGGGAGAGGTGAGATTTTTGAAATAAAACTGGTAATTTGAACAGCTTTTATTAGGCTGTTCAAATGTCCTGTTTTCGTTATCCCGAAGCCGCGACCACCTATTCGGAATTCCGGGCCTGGATCTGGTCCTTCGGTTTGACTGCTGACTCCCGGGGAATGGTGTGCGAGCCGGATTCTCCCCGGAAAGAGGAAATGGAAATTCAGGCCCGCTGGTTTGGCGGGGAGTTTGGCCGCGAATTTACCGGAACGGAGGGCGAAAAGATCGAGATCGTTCAATTCGGCCACTGGAATCGCGGGGCAGGGCCCGATTTCACCGAGGCTGCTGTCCGCATTGATGGTGAATTGAAGGGCGGCGCCATTGAGATTGATATGGACGCACGGAACTGGGAAAGCCACGGTCACGGAGCGAATCCCGATTTCGAAAACGTCGTCCTCCATGTATTCACGGATGGTCCGTCGCTGAACCGCTTCTTCACGCGTACAGACGCCCATCGCAACATTCCGCAGCTCCAGTTGCCGCAATACAGCTGGTCGCAGGGGCCGCCTGACTTTCTTCCCGAAGCCTTTCCAGGTCGCTGCGTTTCCCCGCTGTCTGCGATGAACGATGGCGAGGTCGACTCACTTCTCCATTCTGCAGCGCAATACCGGATGCGAAACAAAGCGCGCCGACTTTCCGTGATGGCTGATTCGACGGATCCGGAGCAGGCTCTGTTCCAGGGATTGGCTGAAGCTCTTGGATTCGGCCCGAACAAAACAGCGATGGCCGTGCTGGCGCAGCGCTGCCCGGTCGGGGAGCTGCAGAAACTGGATCATGTCGAACGGGACGCCCGTCTTTTCGGCGCCGCCGGATTTCTCCGGCCGGATGTGATGGAAATGACAGAGGATCCGGAATCCCACACCTATCTTCGTGATTTGTGGGATTGCTGGTGGAAGATGCGGGACCGGGTCGAGCCGATACGGACGCGGGCAATTCCGTGGCGAGTTTCCGGAAACCGACCGCTCAATCATCCGCAACGCCGGATCGGGGCTCTTTCCGCGCTTGTCGGTTTCTGGGAGAAGCTCCCTGATTTATGGACAAGTCCTGTGAATAACCTCGAAAAACATGTGAATAACCTGGTGAAAAACATCGAACACCCCTTCTGGGAGAGGCACTATACCCTCCGCTCGAATCCGGCTGAACGCTCCTTGCGTCTCGTGGGGAAAGACCGGCTCCGCGATATGCTGGGAAATGTGATTTTTCCCGGTGCCATCGGGGAAAACGAGGCCTTCTGGGCAGAATATCTCACTTTGAGAAAAGTGGATTCGAATCACAAGATTCGGCGGGCCGCTCTCCGGTTGTTCGGCCCTGACCGGGAACGCCAAAAGTTATTCACATCTTATTACCACCAGCAGCAGGGCTTGTTGCAAATCTACCAGGATTTCTGTCTGGAGGACCTTTCGGAATGCGAAAGATGCCCGTTTCCCGAGCAGCTTACTCAGTGGAGTCGCGGGGGAGGAGCGGGAAGTCGCGCCGGCGAGGCGGGGTGAGTTTACAGTAGTGACACGTTTTTCTTCCAACTCTTTCCTGAAACCAAACGTAAATTTTCCCGACTGTGAGGATTTTCCCGAAAGGTTTTTGCTTTTCCAACGTCCTTACTTTGCCCAACGTAGAGAAACAACGAACTGTATTTGAGCCATGTCTGTCGCATCATTGGAAAACGATATCATCCTGAACCCGGAGAAACGGGAGTTCCCGGAATTCAGCCTCGAACGCCTTCTGGGAACGGTATTTGAGCCGACTGCAGGTGCGAAAGTCTGTGTCCTTATTGATCTGGAGGACACCAGCCTGATGAAAGGGTATGCGTTTCTTAACGAGGCGGGGCATGAGATCCAGCAGAAGGCCTACGAAGAGTTCTACCTTGGGCTGAAGGATGGGGGGATGGAAGCGCTCGGGATGACGGGTGGAGAGATGTTCGCCTTTCCCATGACGTACGGATCAAACCTCGATCTGAAGGACGAGTGTTACGATGCGGAGGGAAATAAACTCAGTCTCGACCGCGACATTTACCCGAACTACGACATCATTCTCTGTGTTTCGACCTGGTCCGCGACGGCACCGCTGACTGCGAAGTGCAAAGAATTCGGATTTCGAGGAGCAACGCTTCATGGAGTGAATGACGTGATTCTCAACTCCGGACTCGCAGTCGACTACAACGAAGTCAGTGCGGACGCAGAGAAGATGCGCCTCGCGATGACCAAAGCCGATACCATTGAGATCGACTTCGAACTCGAATCCGGGGAAATCCTCACGGCATCGCTCGATCTCGACGGGCAGGAGGCTCAGAAGTCACATGGTCTTTGCAAGGGACTCGCACCTGATGTTGCCAACCTTCCGGCCGGTGAGATCTACTACGTACCCGTCGATGCGAATGGCAAATTCCCGATGAAATACGAAGATGGAACTCTCGGAGTCCTCGACGTGGAAAACCGGAACATCGTGCGCTCGACTCTCATCGAGGGAAACCAGCAGACGATCGACGATCACAACGCCCGCCTCGCGGACGACCCCATGACCGGAACGCTCGGCGAACTCGGTTTTGGAACGCAGGTTCTTCCGGTTTCGGGAGCGGATATTCAGGATGAGAAAGTGCTCGGCACCTGTCATCTCGCGACCGGACGTGATGACCATCTCGGCGGCGATATCGTTCCGGACATGTTTAAGACTCACGAAAACTCGACCCACGACGATATTCTTTTTGCTCCGCACAAAACGCCGAATTTCAACATCAAGCAGGTTCGGATGAAACGCGGCGACCAGGAAGAGGTCATCATCGAAAACTTCCGCGCCAGCGAGTATGTCCTGAACGCCCTGCGAGGGTGACCAAACCCTGTCAGGTCATGCATTTAACCCTGTCAGGTCAGTGACCTAACGGGGTTATGACGCCCCGGCTGATGCTCCCCTACCGCCCACAAGCTGGGTGGCTTACATTTTTGTAAGCTCCAGCCGTCATTCATCGACTTTTAGGATTGATTCGAAAACCAATCCAACCCACATTCCGCGCCATGGAAAACGTCATCATCATCGGAACCGGCTGCGCCGGCTGGACTTCAGCCATCTACACAGGTCGCGCGAACCTCGATCCCCTTGTTCTCGCAGGGGAGCAGCCCGGCGGTCAGCTCACAACGACGACGGAAGTGGAGAATTTTCCGGGTTTCCCGGAGGGAGTGATGGGTCCTGATCTCATGATGCGCATGCAGCAGCAGGCGGAGAAATTTGGCGCACGGGTGGAATATGAGTTGGTTTCTTCGGTCGAGAAACAGGACGACGGCTCATTCTCCGTCAAAACAACCGGTGGAAGTGAACACTTTGCGAAGTCGGTCATTATCGCGACCGGGGCAAGCCCGCGCTACCTTGGCCTCGAGAACGAAATGAGCCTGGTCGGCAAAGGTGTCACTTCCTGCGCCACTTGTGACGGTGCTTTTTATCCCGACGTTCCTGTTGCTGTGATCGGTGGAGGAGACTCCGCCTGTGAGGAGGCGACATTTCTCACCAAGTTCGCGAGCAAGGTCTATCTGATCCACCGTCGGGATGAGCTTCGCGCTTCGAAAATCATGGCAGACCGAGCTCTCGGCAACGACAAGATCGAGCCGGTCTGGAATTCCGAAGTGAAAGAATACCTCACCGATGAGGAAGGACACGTCCGCGCGGTGACCCTCTACAACAACCAGTCGGACTCCGAATCAGAACTCGAAGTGAAGTGCGTTTTCGTGGCGATCGGTCATGATCCCAATACGCAGTTTCTGGAGGGATCAGGCGTGGAGCTGGACGAGTCGGGTTATGTTCTCCAGGACGGAAACGGCACGACCTCGAATATTGTAGGGCTTTTCTCCGCAGGTGATGTTTCTGACCACGTTTACCGTCAGGCGATTACCGCTGCAGGGAATGGTTGTCAGGCAGCGCTTGATGCGGAGAGATATCTTGCCGCGCTCGAGGGGTGATTTCCGGGAAACGCTTGCCAGAAAGGTCGACTCACCGTATCCTTTCGGACCGGAGGCGCCTTCCGTTCCCGTTTCCGTCGAATTTCCCGGGATACTGATGAAAAAGATTTTTCTCACCGCCTTCGCCTTTTTTTCAGGTCTGCTTACGGCAGAGGCGCAGTTCCATAATCAGGACAAGAAAACGGGCACCACGACGATTAACCAGCAGGCTGTCCAGTCGGCTCAGCAACAGGCTCAGGCGATGATGCAGACCCAGGGCGGCGGGGCGCAGGTTGGATCAAATGCGCATTCGACGATCTATGTCTCCGAAGCGCACAAGAAGAACTATGGCGCGCGGATGGGTCAGCAGGACTCCAAGGTGATCACGGCCTGGGGGCGTTCCATTCACCATTCGGACGAGACCTATACGGAATCGGTTCAGGATGAGACAACGAACACTCTCGAGCAGATTACCAAGAGTAAAAACGGAACCAAGCTGCAGCGCCGAATGGTCATGCTCGATGAAATGGGTCGGCCCAAAGAGATTATGATCTATGATGGCCGGGATCAATTCAAGTACCGCGGGGTTCAGCTCTACGATGAAATCGGTCGATTCCGCGAAGAGCACCTTTTCGATGCGAAAGGTACCTTGATCCGAAGAAAAGTTCAGGAGTACGACCTCGCCGGAAAGAAGCTTCCGCTTCGCAGTTGGGATTACGTGGAAAATGTCCCGAAAGATCTTCAACTCGTGATCACCCGGGAAAGCGAAAAGAACGATCGACCTGCCGAAGCCGACAAGCCGCAGGAGCGTCGTGGACTCTTTAATAACCAGAACCGCCAGAAATCAGGGCAAAATACCGGTCAGGCTGCCGCTTCTGTCGGATCAGCTCCGGCGGCAACAGACTCCGCCGGCGCGGGAGCGGATGCCTCGAAACGCAAAGGGCTGAATCTGGGTCGACTTTTCAGCGGAAAAAAGGCCGAGAAGTAAAACGTCCATTCTTATCCCGGGGATGAAATTCACTCCCGTTCAGTCGCTGCTTTTTCTCATTCTACTCGGCCTTTCGATTGCCGGTTGGATTTACGGCTTCCACTGGAAGAGGGTCGGAACGGGGAGCTCTTTTACGAAAGAGGAAAGGATGTTGATCGATCTGCAGGATCAGATCGCGATTCTGACGGAAAAAAATGTCGAACTGAACAAGGCGTTAATGGAGGCGCGAGGTGAAGGGGATCGCGAATCGGAGGAGGGCGGCGGCTCGCTTCCGGGGGATGAGCAGGCAGGGGAGACTGGGCCGGCGAAGGGGGAAAACTGAATGGCTGAAGGAGCGGGACCCTCGCCGTTTTTTAATCCGGCAGACTGATTTCGTGATACTCCAGTGCCCATTCCCGCATGAAACGGACGCGGTTGGGATCAACCCGGTAGAGGATGAATTCGGGGTTATCGGGGCTTCCCAGGTACTGCTTCAACAGAGGGTTGCTGCTCCAGATTTCATCGATCACTGCGGTATCGGTCTCCACGACGGCAGTCCCGGAAATTCGAACCTGATCGTGATCCGGGGCAAGATAAGCGAGCTCGACTGCGGGGTTCGCTTCGATCTCTGACGTTTTGTGGTAGGAGGCCAGGTTGGCGACAAAGATGGTGAAATCCGGATCCACACGGACAGGGGAAACCGGGCGCACCCGGGGGTGTCCGTCACGGTCAACGGTCGCAAACATGGGGAATTTGGCGTTTCGGATCACGGCATGGGCAAGTTCCGGAAGCGCATCGGTATCGACAGGTTCAGGTTTCGGTTTCATGGAGAAATTGCAGGCTGAATTTTTATCGGGATAGTAAATGCTTAAGCGGCCAATTGCGATACCGGATCCACCCCCTTCTTTTCATGAAGCGCCTTTTCGTCATTTTTCTTCTCCTTGCGATACTGGTAATCGTTCCGTTCCTGATTTGGGGCGGTTGGTTTGAGGAGTCGATGTCGATGGAGAAAACGGTCGCGGAACTGCGGGCGGCGGGAACCTGGGCCTGGGCTGTTGCTCTGGGATTATTGGTCGTTGATGTATTTCTGCCGATCCTGGGGACCGTTGTAATGTCTGCTTTGGGATTGATCTACGGCTGGTTCTGGGGCGGAATTCTTTCGGGGATCGGATCGGTTTCAGCAGGCGTGCTAGCCTATGGAATCACCAGGAAACTCGGACGCCGGGCGACGCGATGGTTGACGGGGGAGGAGGGACTGGCTGAGGGCGAACGTCTTTTTTCCAGCGAGCTGGGGGGATGGCTCGTCGCGCTTTCGCGCTGGATGCCGGTTTTGCCGGAGGTAATCGCGTGTATGGCGGGTTTGGCGAGAATGCACTTCGGCCGTTTCTTCGCTTCCCTCTGTGCCGGCAGCTTTCCGATGGGCTTCGTTTTTGCGTGGATTGGGGCGACCGGGGAACAGCGTCCGGTTTTGGCACTCGCGCTGAGCGCCGGATTGCCGCCTCTGATCTGGGGGGCATTCCGCTTTTTTCATCGGAAAGTGGTCGGGAATGTTTGAAAATCCGATACAAATTCTTCTCAAAAACGAGAGAAAGGACTGAGATTTTCCGCTTGGCCACGTGGCGATTTTGTTGCATGTTTGAAGACTCAGTGAGCGTCCCGAAACCGCGCGAGTAAAGACAGTTACATGAGTTTTCCGAACGGCCTTACCTCGAGACCGCGCACGTTGCTTGCGATTTTCGCATCGTGTTGGGCACTGTTGTTGCCGCAACTCGGGGCACAGGAGGAAAGCCTCGAGCCGATGGATATCTGGTATCGCGGCTACATGCTCGTTCTTTCTGCGGAGGAAAAGCAGGAGAGAGGTGATTATCTCGATGCTCTCGCCGACCTGAATCAGGCAAAGCCTCTCTTCGACCACCTCGCGCAAAAATATCCTCATTTTCAAACCGAAATGGTTCGGGAGCGCCGGCACCTGATCGCTGAGAACCGGGACGAGGTAAAAAAGCAGATGCGGGAAAGTGCGGCGAGGCCTCCTTCTGCACCGAAACAAATTCCACAGGCGGTGCCGGTTAATCCGGAGGAAGGATACGCGACGATTCCCTCTCCTCCTGTCGGAGGGGTGCGTCGACGAGGAACCGGAGCTTTGAACTTGAGAATCCTTCCCGCGAAGTTCTGCTGCCGAGCTGGGAATCAGGTTCGAGCCAGGCCATTCAGCAGCGCGTCCCGGGAATGCCGACAGTCCGGACTCCCTCTCCGGGCGCGGTAGCAGGCGAACTATACGCGGACATCAAGGATAAGGATGAAACCATCGCCTTTCTGAACAAAGAGAATCTGGAACTGCGCAAAGAGCTCTCCCAGCGCAAAACGGTTTTGGAGACCGTTCAAAAGCAGCTCGCGGATGCTCAGGGCGAGCGGAACCGGCTCCTGCAACAGATTGCCCAGGCGGAGCGAAACGGGGGCGGGCTCGCGGCTCAGCAAAAGGTGGAACAACTGAAGCAACTTCTCCGCGATGCTACGGAACAGTTGCAAAACGCGACGGATCGTAACGCCAAACTCGTGAATGCTCTCGCCCAGTCGCAGCGTGAAAGCGAAAAGCTCCGCGACCGGCTCGCCGAAGTGGAACGGGAGCGTGACAATCTCGCCGAAGTAGTGCGAGGGGACGGCAATGGGGGACGCGCCCTGAAGGAGCTGATGGATCGAAACCGCGAGCTCGCCTCGCAGCTCGATCGAGCCGAGCAGCTCGCAGAGAGTCTCTCCGAGCTCAGCAAAGAAAAAGATCAGGACATCAAGATGCTGAAGTCCGAAATTTCGCGAATCAAGTTGGAACGTGACCGTCTTCTGTCGGAAAACCTCCGTCACCAGCAGAGCATCGAAAACCTGCAACGTAAGCTGGAACTGCTCTCCGATGGTCTCAGCGCCGAGGAAAAGACGGCCCTTGCTTCGGCGAGCCCGGTCGAGCGTCAGGAGAATGAGCTGCTACGTTCTATTGTTCTCAAGCAGTTGCGCCGACAGGCCCAAATGAAACAGGCAAAGGAGTTGTTGCTGAAGCAACTCGACAAACTGGGGTCCCGTTCCGATACATTGTTCAGTCTTGTCGAGGACATCGCCACGGGTTCCCAGCTTACCGAAGAGGAGAAGGCGCTTTTCAAAACGCCCCAGCTCAAGGAAATTGTTGATGCTGCCACAGCAATGCCTCCTTCTTCAACGAAATCTGCATCGGGCCCGAGTATGTCTGCGACATTGATCGGGGCGGCCATTGGTGGCGGTCGGAAAAAGAGTGTCGTAAAAGACCAGAAGCTCAGCGTGGAGCTATCGCAATTGGATAAGTCCGCCCGTCTCGATTTCAAAGAAGGCCGCTATGCAGAAGCCGAGACCGGATTTCTCGAGTATCTCCGGTATCGTCCGCGCAGCGTTTCCTGCCTCTGCAATCTGGGGGTTCTCAAAATTGCGCTGAAAAATTTTTCCGATGCAGAGTACTATCTTGAGAAAGCCCTCGCCGTCGACGGTGATTCCGGCCTGGCTCACTACCTTCTCGGGCGGACATACTACCTTCAGGGAAAACTCGACGATGCTCTCGAGCGTCTCGAAACGAGCCTGACGCACGATCCGCAGAACGCGAAGGCGCACAACACGGTCGGTGTGATCTCCTCTCAGAAAGGCTGGGTGGCGAGGGCTGAGCGTGCCTTTACCAACGCGGTTTCCATTGATCCGGAATTTGGCGACGCGCATTTCAACCTTGCCGTCCTCTACGCCACCCGGGAGGAACCCGACCCGAAAGCGACCGACAAGCATTACAACGAGGCGAGACGTTTGGGCGTGCCACCCGATGAAACGATTGAGGATTTTCTCCAGCAGGCGAAGTCAGCGGGCGCGACACTCGGTGCGAGATACTGAGGCCCGGTGCACCTTTGGCCGGAACCCGTGAAAGAGCCGGTTGCAAACGCGTTCGGAAAACGGAATCTTCCCTTATGAAACGTCAGGATCCGGCCTTTTCCCGCCGCTATTTTCTGCGCTCGATTGGAGCCACCATTTCTTTGCCGACACTGCACTCGCTCGTCCCCGGATCTTTCGGGGTTACCTCGGCTCTCGGGGCATCTGCAGCAAAGAAGGCAAATCCGGCCCGCATGGTCGCTGTCGGAAATCTGCTCGGTTTTCAGCTTCCCTACCTTTTTCCGGAGACAGAGGGGAAGACATATGAGTCGACCCGGCTGTTGAAGCCGTTTCAGAATTTGCGCGATGAAATGACGATCTATCGCGGACTTGATCATGGAGTGAAAGGCGGCCACTTCGCGGTGCATTCCTTTCTCACCGGCGTCCTCAGCATGGATGCCAAAGGTCGACCTGATGGAAATATCAGCCTCGATCAGCTTGCCGCCGAGACGGTACAGGGACAAACCCGGTTCCCGTCGCTCACGGTCGGTTCGGAGTCGGGGATTCACGGGGGGTGTCAGATGTCGTGGACTCGGAGCGGGGTGCGGGTTCCTCCCATTCCGGGGCCGAAAGAATTGTTCGAAAAGCTTTTCGTCGGGGAGCCGAAGGACCGGCTTGCGGCGACGCGCGACCGGCATTCTCTGCAGGGATCCATTCTCGATGCCATTCACGGTGACGCGAAATCACTTGGGCGCCGAATTGACAAAGAAGACCGGGAAAAGCTCGATGAATACCTCACCTCGGTTCGCGATGTCGAGAGGCAGCTGCAACTGAAAGAGCAGTGGGTCGAAGTTCCCAAGCCGGAAGCACCTTTCGAACAGCCGAAGAACAAAAACATGGTCGAGGATCTGCCGCTTCTCTACGACCTCATCGCTCTCGCCCTCCAGACCGATGCGACGCGCATCGCAACACTGGAAATCGGTGGCGATTTCGAGCCGAAAGATCTCGGCATCAAGAAGGGATATCACAGTCTCTCCCATCACGGCAAAAAGCAGGAAAACATTGATCAGCTCCTCGTCCTGGAAGAGCACCAGCTCAAGCAATTTGCGCGTTTCCTCGAGAAGCTGAAGAACACCAATGACGGGGATGGCAGCCTGCTCGATCATACCTCTGTTCTCTTTGGCAGCGGAATGGGGAATGCCAATTCACATACGAATACAGACCTTCCCATTCTCCTGGCCGGTGGTGGTTTCCGGCACGGCACTTTCAAAAAGCTTCCTGCGAAAGGGCACGGGAAAATTCCGCTCTGCAATCTCTACGTCAGCATTCTGCAACAGTTCGGGATGGAGCGGGAAAGCTTCGGGAACAGCACCGGAACATTTTCGTAGTGATGGGTCTGCGATTGCTTTGCGCTCTTGCGCTGCTCGCCCCGGCATTGATCCGGGCCAATGACGCCGCGACGGATTTTCTCGCGAACTATTGTTATGAATGTCATGACGACCTCACGCAAAAAGGAGAACGTCGTTTTGACGGGTTGGAGTTCCCGATCAAGGATCTCAAAGAACTCATCGCGGTGCAGGAGATCATTGATCAACTGAATCTCGAGGAGATGCCACCGCCGAAAGCGGACCAGCCGACCACGGAGGAGCGAGCTGCCGCTATCGAAGCACTTACCGCCGAAGTTGCAGACGTCACGGAACGTTTGAAAAGTACCGGAGGCCAGACGGTTCTGCGGCGCTTAAACGAGCGGGAGTATCTCAATACGCTCGAGGATCTTTTTTCACGCCGTGTCGACACCTTTGCTCCGACGAGTCGCTTCCCGGTCGACCAGACGGCGGAACATGTCGACACTCTTGGTGATGTGTTAGTGACATCCGGATTCCTGCTCGATAATTACTTCGATGCTGCAGACCTCGTGGTGGAGAAGGCACTGGGGCAGATGAAGAAGCCGGAGGTAAAAGAGTGGAAGTTTGAAGACAGATTTCACCAGGGGCAGGAGCTCAGTTTTTCCCACAGGAGTGTCTACAACTACCGCTATCTCTGTGTTTACGAGGTTCCCAACACGGTGAATCACGAGGGCGGTTACGCCGGGCTGGAGGCTTTTCCTGAAGGGGTTCACGCCGATGGATTCTACGATGTCAAAGTTCTGGCTCACTCCGTGAACCGCGACTCGCACTACGATCCTGACATTTTTCGGATGGATCTATCGAGGCCGTTCCGGCTCGGGATCGTTAGTGGAGATGCCCGAATCGGGGAGCTTCATCACCCCCAACCGATCGAACCCCAACTGGGCGAAGTGACCGTTGCCGATGGAGAGCCGAAGTGGTACACGATGCGTGTCTGGTTGGAGAAAGGGCAGCAGCCCCGTTTTATTTTTCCGAACGGAATGGCCAACTGTCGTCAGGCTTTTGCGAAAATTGCGAGAGAATACAAGGATGAGTGGCCGGAAGACGATCCGTTCGACGGGAGCATCGTCCACGCGCGGCGAATCGTGCTTCAGCATGGAAAGATGCCACACATCCGCATGCACAAAGTGCACATCACGGGGCCCATCTACGAGCAATGGCCTCCCGCACCGCACCGCGCTGCCTTCGGTGAAACCGGTTTTCAGCAGGAGCGGAAGAAAGAGATCCTGAAGCGATTTGCCGAAAAAGCCTTTCGACGTCCGGTGTCGGAAGAAGAAATCGCGCCGTTTCTCGAGGTGGCAGCGGCGAGGGAAAAAGGAGGCAAGACGCCGCGTCAGGCGACGATGGATGCGATGAAGGGCATTCTCTGCGCGCCTTCCTTTCTCTACCTCGTTGAGCCGGGAGAGGAAAAAGGAGGAAAGCTGGGGGCGTATGACCTGGCCTCGCGACTCTCCTATTTCCTGACTGCTTCGATGCCGGACGAAACCCTTCTGAAGCACGCAGAATCGGGTGCCATTTTGAAACGCGAGGTGCTTCTGTCCGAGATGGATCGGCTGCTTGCCGATTCGGATTCCGACGAGTTCGTCGAAGGTTTTCTCGACAGTTGGCTGAATCTGCGGGCTCTTGGTGACATGCCGCCGGACCGCACCGTTTCGGCCCCCTATTACTACAACAATCTTGAGGTGGCGATGAAAGAGGAGGTAAAGCACTTTTTTCGGGACCTGTTGGATCGCGACGCGCCGGTGACGCGGTTGATCGACAGTGACTACACTTTTCTCAACCAGTCGCTGGCTGACCTCTACCGGATACCCTACGAAGCTTCGCACGAAAAGGCATACTCCTTCGAGCGGGTCACGCTGCCTGACCGTAAGCGCGGCGGGCTTCTCGGGATGGGAGCAGTCCTTACCGTCAGCGCCAACGGGATTGAAACTTCACCCATCGTGCGCGGTGTCTATCTTCTCGAGAATATCATGGGCACCCCGCCACCTCCTCCGCCCGATGATGTGCCCGCGCTTGAGCCGGACATTCGCGGCGCAACCTCGATCCGTGACCAACTCATCAAGCATCGCGAGCAAAATTCCTGCGCAGAGTGTCACCGAAAAATCGATCCGCCGGGCTTTGCTCTCGAGCACTACGATCCGATCGGACGCTGGCGCGACAAATACCCGGATGCCAGGGGGCGGCCGAATGGCCCGAAGATCGACGCCTCCGGAGAACTGCCGAACGGAAAACCGTTTCGGCATGTGATGGATCTGAAAAAACTTCTTCTCGAACGCAAAGATCACTTTGCTCACCACCTTGCGGAGCGTCTCCTCACTTATGGAACCGGTCGCCGCATGGAAGCTCTCGACCAGGCTGATCTGGAGAAAATTACCGGGAGCGTGATTGAGAAAAAATATGGCACCCGCAGCCTCTTGCGCGAAGTCGTCACCAGCGAAATCTTTCTGCGCCGCTGAAGAACGATTTCTTCGAGCCGGTGTTTTCTCTTTCACGAAACCATGAGATTTGTCTTCCTCCTGTTCGCTGTCATTTTCCTCTCCGCCCCTCGCAATGCGGCTGCGCAGCAAGCTCCTTCCGCAGAACAGCTGGCCCGGTGGCTGAAACGATTTCCCGACGCCGATGCGAACAAGGACGGCACGCTTTCTCAGGAAGAGGCTCTTGCCTACCGCAAAAAGCGGCAGAAAAACCGAACCGGGAAAGGCCGCGAAGGTCGTCAACCTGGAGCTCCCCGCGAATTTGAAGTCGACCCCGGTTGGGAAAGCGGAGAATTCCCGGCGCACGCTGTCAGCTTGAAGTCCCCTGAGGAAATCAAAGCAATTTACGCGGAGCAGGTAGGTGCGCAGAAAGCTGTTGTTTCTTTTCCGGAGCAGGAATCCGGCGCCTGTCGGATCATTGGAACGGGTCACAGCTTTATGGCACCGGGATACGGGACGATGCCGAGAATATGCCGTGCCGCCGGATTTGAGCAGCCTCTCTACACCCACATTGGCGGAGGCATCACCGGCAGCACTCGTTACAAATGGGAACAGGAAAACGGGATCTATCAGTTCGACAGGAAGCCGACACCGAAGCTTCTCGCTTCCATCGCCAACGCAGAATGGGATGTGATGATGTGGGGACCGTATTTCAACGACCGGCCGGAATACTACACCTGCTGGATCGAGTTCTGCCGCAAGTTTCACCCGGATATGAAATTTTATCTGTCTGACGCCTGGCCGCAGTTGTATCAGCTCGGCAACGAAACGCCGGAGTCAGAAACCTTTTTCACGGAAGAGATTTTCCAGAAAATGGGAGACGAGCGTTCCGGGGGCTACGCGAAGCTCGTTTCAGAAATCCGGGAGAAGACCACGGAGCATGTCTACATTCTTCCCACCTCGAATGCGATGACTCTTGCGGCACAGGCCTTCCTGCGGGGAGAGCTTCCGGGGATCGAGGGGATCAACCGGATAATCGGAGGGAAAGAACGTTCCCTTTGGCGCGACCACCTCGGTCACCTCGGTCCGGGTTTCGAGCGACTTGAAGGGTATGTTTTTTACGCCACCATTTACGGCAAGTCACCCGAGCTGATTTCGGAGCCGATCGAATGGCGCGAGAGCCCGGGTTTTCCCAGCGGAGAGCTGGATGAAGTTTTTCGCCGCATCGCCTGGGAGGCCGTCATCAGTCACCCGCTTTCGGGGGTGAAGGATGCAGACGGTGACGGAACAGGCGATGTTGCCGGAGAGTGATTCAACCCTGTTGCATCCGTGACCTGACAGGGTTGATAGCGCGAGTCAACAGGGTTGGATCGGAAGGTTACGCAAACTCGATTCCGTGTTTCGAAAAGAAGGCCTTCAGTTCATCCACATCGAAATCCGCCAGCACAACTTCTTCCCCGGAATCGGTTTTCATCAGCATGGTCGGGGCGTAGGTCTGGCCTGAGAGAGCTTCCATTTCAGCGAATTTTTCGCGATCAGAAATCACGTCGATTTCTTCAAAATCAAATCCGGCGTCGCGAAGGAATGCCACCGCCTGGACACACCAGGGGCAGCCGGGTTTTACGTATACTTTGAGCTCAGGAGTCATTTGCTGCTACTCTACTTCTTTTCGCTTTTTCTGCCACTGACCTTACTGCCTGATGAGAGCGGGAACCTTCGCGCCGATTTGTTGCGGCTTGTGTCCGTTTTTTTCCAGCAGATCGATGACGCTGTCCTCGCCGACAAGGTGGGCGGCGCCGACCAGAAAGAGAACGTTTTTGTCCCCGGCGAGGGCTTTCTCAATTTCGGGAACCCAGTTTTTGTTTCGCTGGGTCAGAAGCAGTTCTTTCACGTCAGGCTGTTCCTCCATCTCTTTGACGATGACCGCTTCGAGCTGTTCGGCATTTCCGCTTTTCCAGGCGGCAATGATTGTATCGAGAACTTTCGGGGTTTCTTCGGCGTTGTCGATGGAGTGGGCGATCAGTTCCCCGACGCGCTCTTTCTCGATCTCGTTGAAGCGGGAAATCTGATATTCCATCGTTTCGAGGCCGCGGCTGGATTTGTTATCGTTGGTCGCTTTGCGGTAGTAGGTCACTTCCAGCCCGAGGTTCGGGTTGGCGCCGGTTTTCAATGCCTGCAGAGAACTGATGGTGAGAAATGCCATTCCGGGAGTCATGCGATTGAACATGACAGAAGGCAGACCACTCGATTCGAGATAGCCCGTCAGCTTGTCCATGACATCAGCCGGGAGCATGTCGGCGAGCGTTTTTCCGTCGGGTAGTGCGCCAAGCTGCTGCATTTTGAGAGCGAGCATGGGATCTGTCATTTCCTTCATGTCGATCTCGAAAACGAGTTCGTCGGAATCTTCGTAGACCTGATCGTAGGCAGCAGGGATCGGGAGGTCTTTCTCGCGGAGCAGGTGGACGGAGCCGGCGAGGTACACGATGGAATTGTCGTCGCTGAGTTTCCAGATCGCAGCCCGACCGGTGGCTTCGTCGGCAGGTGCGAGAGAGGTGATTGAAGCAAACAGCGGAAGCAGGGCGAGGCGGGAGATACGGCTGGCGTGGTCGAGAAATTTCATGGTGTGGGTGCAGATTGGCGGGGGCTTTCCGGAATGACAGTCATGCCGGAACATGCTTTGATCACTTTGAGCCTGAATTTGTTCAACGTAATCTCCAATCTTATGAAGCCGAACCTATCGTTTTCCGTTTTTCTTGTCACTTCTCTCTTTGGCTTTTCCCTTTCCTGCGAAGCAGAAAGTTGGACGAAACACACGGTGATGGAAAAGGGGAGAAACGTCACTGCGGTGGCAGCGGATTATGATGGAGACGGCGATGTGGACGTGATTTCCAGCTACCCGGGGAAGATCAGTTTGTTCGCCGCTCCCGACTGGGAGGAGACCGTGCTGCACCGGTTCCCAAAAATGAACGCGACCTGTATCCACAGTGAGACGCTGGATGTTGATGGCGACGGGGATATGGACTGGGTTGGCAGCGAGGCAAAAGGGATGCCCTTCTGGCTGGAGAATCCGGGCGAGAACACAGGGGCCTGGGCGGCGCGCCTGATCGATCCGGACATTCGTGGAATCCACTGCATTCTCAAGGCAGACGTCGACAATGACGGCAAGCTCGACATCATCATCAATAACTTCGAGCCGAAAGGGCCGCTTGCGGATTCAGTAGCCTGGTTTCGCATTCCGAAAAAGGTGCACGCGGCAGAGCGGTGGGATCGGTTTGTCTTTGCAGATAAAACGGCCCGTGGCGGCAGCCACTATTTCGGTTTCGGCGATATCAACGGCGACGGCTGGGGTGAGATCGCGATCGGGGCGAAGGGCAAGCCCTTCGAAGATGGAAACTGGTTTGCCTACTGGACTAATCCCGGGAAAGACGGCGTTGAGGGGGCGTGGGAAAAGACAGTCATTGCCGAGGATCAGCTTGCGGCGACGAATATTCTCCCGGGCGATCTGAATGGCGATGGCGAAATGGATTTCCTCGCCTCAAGAGGCCACAGCGCAGGGGTGATCTGGTTTGAAGGACCGGACTGGAAGCTGCACGATATCGATCCGGATACCAAGTCGCCCCACAGTCTTGTCCTCGCCGACCTCGACAACGATGGCGATCTCGACGGGGCGAGCTGCGGGTATGAAAGTCAGAAAGTGGCGTGGTATGAAAATGACGGGAAGGGCGCTTTTGCCGTTCACGTACTCGATGAAGCGCAGGAGTCGTATGATCTGCGGTCTGTCGATATGGACGGGGATGGAGACCTCGATCTTCTGAACGCGGGGCGAGGCACGGGAAACGTGGCCTGGTATGAGAACCCGGTGAAATGAGGGGAATCTTGCCGAAATGGAGGCATGTTCGAACTACTGACCACAATCACCATCTGGCTGGCGATGCTGGTATGGGCAGTAGCCATTCCATTTCGAGGTCGGAATCCGGTCCGGTGGCTCTGGCTGTGCGGATTCGTTTTCTATCTCCTCCACATCGGATTTGCTTTTCACCACTATCATGACTGGAGTCATGCGGCGGCGTGGGAGGCAACAGCCCGCGATACGGAGGCGCTGACCGGATTTCGCACCGGCGCGGGATTGCTCGTGAATTACGCCTTTGCGATCTGGCTGGCGATCGAGCTGTTCCTATCATTCCGGAAAGACAAGCCGGTGACCTTCGCTCTGGAGGGCTTTGTCTTTTTTATGATCTTCAACGGTGCGATCGTATTTGGTGAAGGGCCGGTGAGGTGGTTCGGCGTGGTGCTTTCTGCACGGATCGTGGTCGCGTGGATGCAACGCTTCACCCGTCGATCTCGAGAAAATTGAGAAGAAGTTTTTTCCCTTCCGCAGTCAAAATGGACTCGGGATGGAACTGCACGCCGTAGACGGGAAGTTCCTTGTGGCGCAGGCCCATGATTTCCCCTTCCTCCGTCTCTGCGGTGATTTCGAGGCAGTCAGGCAGGGTGTCGCGTTTCACGATCAAGGAATGATAGCGGGTTGCTTCGAAGGGGGAGGGGAGTCCGGCAAAAAGATCCTCGCCGTTGTGATGAACCGGGGAGGTTTTCCCGTGCATGAGGCGATCCGCGCGGACAACTTCGCCCCCGTAAACCTGTCCCATACTCTGGTGGCCGAGACATACCCCGAAGATGGGAACCACCCCGCCCATTTCTTCGATGACCTGACAACTGATCCCGGCATCGTCCGGGGTGCAGGGACCGGGGGAAACGCAGATATGAGTCGGCTTCTTTTCCCGGATTTCATCAAGCGTAATCTGGTCGTTTCGATGCACCTCCATTTCCGCGCCCAATTCTCCGAAATACTGGACGAGGTTGTAGGGGAAAGAATCGTAGTTGTCGATGACCAGCAACATGGCCGGGAATCTACGGGGCGGATTTGGGTCGGTCAACCGGAAGCAGTTGGCGAAGCCCGGTTGCCGCAGGGGGAACGTGCAGGCCTCGATTGGGAGAATACAGATGCCGAATGGAGGCGTGACGGGAAACGCAACCCATCTTTACGGGGATTGATTCACGCTGCGGAATAGGCGACAATCCGGGACTGTGAACCCTCGATATCCATTGTCCCGCATTCTTTTCGTCGCCACTGTTGTGCTTTTTATCTCCGGTTTTGTTCACGGGGGCGTTTTCTCCGAAGGGAAACTTCGTGAGATTGACCGGGCGGTGAATGAGGCAATTGCGCAGGGAAGTATTCCGGGGGCGGTGCTCTGGCTGGAGTCCAAAGGCGAAGTCTATCAAAAAGCCTACGGATTGCGCATGACCTCTCCGGGCAAGGAGAAGATGACGCCGGATACGCTTTTTGACGTGGCCAGTCTCACAAAGGTTCTTGCGACAACCCCGGCGATTCTTCACCTCTATCAGAGCGGGCTTCTCGATCTGGACGCGCCTGTTTCCGAATACATTCCCGAATTCCTCGAAGGTGGAATCCGGCCAAATCCGAAGGATGAGGAAGTCACCCCGGAGCATCGCGAACAGATTACCGTGAAGCATCTCATCACGCATCAAAGTGGGCTCCCGCCGGGAATCTACCTGAGCGAAGGGGACTTCTGGGGCTATCACGAAGGGGTGCGCCGGGCCGCGACCGTCGGCCTGATCGAAAGACCGGGAACCCGCTTCCGCTACAGCGATGTGAATTTTATTCTACTGGGTGAAATTGTTCGCCGGGTGTCCGGAGAACGGTTGGACCACTACGTGGAGGGTCACATTTTCTCCGCCCTTGATCTGGAATCGACCGGGTTTCTGCCGAATGCATTCGCTCAGGAGAAAATTGCTCCGACGACGGAAATCGAGGGATTCGGACTCCTGCGTGGCATTGTTCACGACCCCACTTCTCGACGTATGCAGGGGGTTGCCGGGCACGCAGGCCTGTTTTCAAATGCGGAGGATGTTGCGGCGATGGTGCGCATGTTAGTCAAAAAAGGGAAATACGGGACGCGTGAAATTCTGAGGCAGAGCACTGTGGAGCTTGCGACGAGCAATCATCTGCCTGCTGCGCTGGGAAAAAAGCGGGGACTTGGCTGGGACATCGAGTCTCCGTTCTCCTACCAGCGGGGCGAAAAATTTCCGAGAGAGGGGTTCGGGCACACCGGTTGGACAGGAACGTCGATCTGGGTTGATCCCAAATCAGAGACTTTCGTGATCTTGTTGGCGAATCGCAACCACCCTACGGAGGATGGGAGCATCAAGCCGCTTCGGATTAAAGTGGGAACCTTGGCGGCGGAGGCGGTCGGATATTCGACGCAGGTTCCGCTGGCGGCGATGGAAGCGGAACCGGCCATTCAGACCGCGGCCGGGGGAAAGGGCGTTCTCAATGGGATTGATGTTCTCGAGCGTGATGGATTTTCTGCCCTGAAAGGAAAGAGGGTGGGATTAATCACCAACCAGACCGGGATCAATCGGCAGCGGCGGTCAACGATCGACCTGCTCGCCGCCGCGCCCGGAGTGAAACTGGTTTCACTTTTCTCGCCGGAACATGGAATCCGCGGCGTGCTCGAAGTCGATTCAGTCGATGACTCGAAAGACAGCGCGACCGGGCTGCCGATTCACAGTCTCTACAAATCCGAGTCGAAGAAACCGTCCGCAGCGCAATTGAAAGGTCTCGATGCTCTCGTTTTCGACATTCAGGACATCGGGTGCCGATTCTACACCTATATTTCAACGATGGGACTGGCGATGGAGGCGGCAGCGGAGAACGGGCTCGAATTCATCGTTCTCGATCGCATCAATCCGATTGGGGCGGTGGTCGTCGACGGTCCCATCCGCGCTGGAGAGGGGAATGACTTCGTGGCATTTCACGAAATCCCGGTGCAACACGGCATGACTGTCGGAGAGCTCGCGCGTCTCTTCAATGCGGAAAGAAAAACAGGAGCAAAGCTGACGGTTGTGCCGGTGGAAGGATGGCATCCCTCCATGCACTTTGAAGAAACCGGATTGCCGTGGGTAAACCCTTCCCCGAATATTCGCAGTGCGACCCAGGCGCTTCTTTATCCCGGAGTTGGCCTGATCGAATTCTGCAATGTCTCCGTCGGGAGGGGGACGGCAACTCCGTTCGAGCACGTCGGTGCCCCGTGGATTCACGGGGGGCGAATCGCCGGATTGATTCAAAATCAGCGTATCGACGGGCTCAGCGTCATTCCGACCCGCTTCACTCCGAATGCGAGCAAGTTCGAGAGTGAGGATTGCGACGGCGTGCGATTCATGGTGACAGACCGGAAAAAGTTTCGCCCGCTCGATTTGGGCATCGCGCTGATGACCTCGCTCAACGAAACTCACGGAGATACATTCAACTTCAAAGACAAGGGGAACGTGCTTCTGCGACATTCCCGAACCCTGGAGAACGTTCTCGGCGGAGCGAGTGCCGAATCGATCCGCAGTTCCTGGAACGAGGGACTCGAAGATTTCTTGAATCGTCGGGAACCGTTCCTACTGTATTCCAGAAAGTGATTACAGGTTCATGGGAAGAAGATCAAAAAACGGAGACGATGCCAAAGCCGGTCGGGAAAATGACATGGACCGTTTTTCCGTGGAGAATTTCGAACGTCCTGTTCTGGACACGCCAAATGATTCGAAGCGAATTCTCATGCATTCCTGCTGTGCACCCTGTGCCGCCGAGGTGATGGATGCCCTGGCTGCTTCGGAAATTGAAACGACGATTTTTTTCTACAATCCGAATATTCATCCGCGCGATGAGTACGAAATCCGCAAGCAGGAAAACATTCGCTACGCGGAAAAACTCGGCATGGAGTTTGTCGACTGGGACTACAATGCCAAAGACTGGTTCGAGCGAACCAAAGGAATGGAAGACGAGCCCGAGCGGGGAATCCGCTGTACCGAGTGCTTCGATATGCGTTTCGAAGTCACCGCTGATTATGCCGCGGAACACGGATTCGATCTCATTTCCAGCACCCTTGGCATTTCCCGGTGGAAAAACATGCAGCAGATCAACGGCTGCGGAGAGCGGGCTGCCGCGCGTCACGAGGGAATGCACTACTGGACCTACAACTGGAGAAAACAGGGCGGAGCCCAGCGCATGATCGAGATTTCCAAGATCGAAGAATTTTACCAGCAGGAATACTGCGGCTGCGTCTACAGCCTGCGCGACACCAACGCCTGGCGCGAACAGAACGGGCGTGAGAAGATCAAGCGTAAGGTGAAATTTTACGGACGGGAAGTGCTTGATGAATAGCGCGCCTGGTGGCGCGAACCTGCAACCTTCCGCTTCCAACGATGAATCCTCAATTGATGGAATGGAAAGCAGATCGTTCGATTAGTGAATTTGAAAGTTGAAAATTCGGAGTTGAACGTTGAATGTTCCCGCCCGCCAAAGCGGATAACGGAGGGATGGCTGAGTCCGGTTTAAGGCGCTCGATTCGAAATCGAGTGTAGGGCAACCTACCGTGGGTTCGAATCCCACTCCCTCCGCCAT